>DATKAL010000064.1:0-6127 GCA_035498135.1 Anaeromyxobacter sp. | reverse complement strand
CCCGGGACCGGGCCGCCCTGACCGCCGGGGAGGAGCCGCTCTTCCCCGGGGTCGACCTCCTGGTGCTGGCGCTCGACCGCGGCCTGGCGGTGGAGATCGCCGCCCACCGCTGGGACGGACGCGCGTTCTCCCGGAGCGCGCTCGCCCTTCCCCGCGATCGCCCCGATTGACCAGCAGAGAATGTTCCGCGCCCGGGTCTGATACGGAACCACCGAGAATCACGGGTCAATCCACCGGATCAGGCGATCCGGTCCGATTTGTCAGTCGAGCACCTTGCGGGTATACTCCGGCGACCAGCCGCAGGGTGGAGGGCCGCCGTCGCCGCTCGGCCGCCCACGCGCCGATCCGGCGCGCGACCGGAGGACACCATGGAGACGCAGCAGAGCGCCGGGCTCGTGATCTGGCTCACCGGCATGAACCGGGCCGGCAAGACCACCCTCGCCGCCCAGATGGCCACGCGCCTCACCGCGGCTGGCCGCCGGGTCGAGCTGCTCGACGAGGACAAGGAGGCCGCCCTCCTGCTGGAGGGGCTCGGCTCCTCCAAGGAGGATCGGGCCCGCGCGGTGGCGCGGCTCGGGCTGGTGGCCAAGGCGGTGATGCGCGCCGGCGGCGTGGCGGTGTGCGCCTGCCTCTCGCCCTACCGCGACGCGCGCGACCAGCTCCGCCGGGAGGCCCGCCGGTTCGTCGAGGTCTTCGTCGACTGCGGGATGGAGAAGCTCCAGCAGCGGGATCCCCAGGGCATCTACAAGCGCGCGCTGGCGGGGGAGCTGCGCGAGGTCCCGGGCGTGGACGTCCCCTACGAGCCTCCCACCCACGCCGAGGTCACCGTCCACACCGACCAGCTCACCATCGAGGAGTCGACCACCCGGATCTTCCAGGCCCTGGTGGACGGGAAGTACGTCGGCCCGACCGAGTTCGGGCGGCTCACCGGCGGGCTCCGTCCCCGGCGCGGGAAGCCGGCCCGGGCCGGCGGGGCGCGGGGGAAGGCCGGCACCCGGGCGGCGGCGCGGAAGGCTCCTAAGAAGGTGGCGGCGCGGACCGCCCGCTCCACCCGTCGGGGCCGCTGAGCTGCGGGCGGCGCCTCTCCGGCCCGATGCCCGACCGACCCCGGCCGGTTATGTGTGGCGGGCCATGAGCCCCGACTCGCTGGAGCAGCTCCGCCGGGCCTCGGCCCCGAAGCTCGATCGCCTCAAGGAGGAGCTCGCCCGGTGCGGCACCGCCGTGGTGGCGTTCTCGGCCGGGGTCGACTCGACCTTCGTGCTCGCGGTGGCCCGCGAGGTCCTCGGCCCGTCGGTCCTGGCCCTGACGGCCCATTCGCCGGCGGTCCCGGAGGCGGAGCGCGCCGAGGCCCGCGTCCTGGCGCGGCGGCTGGGCGTCGCCCACCTCGAGGTCGAGAGCCGCGAGCAGGACGATCCCCGCTACGTGGCGAACGGCCCCGACCGCTGCTTCTTCTGCAAGGAGGAGCTCTACCGCCTGTGCGCCGAGGCAGCCGGGGCCCGCGGGATCGCCGCGGTGCTCGACGGGTTCAACGCCGACGACCGCCGGGACCACCGGCCCGGTCACCGCGCCGCGCAGGAGCGCGGCGTCCGCTCGCCCCTCGCCGCGGCCGGCCTGACCAAGGACGAGATCCGGGCCTGGAGCGCGGCCTATGGCCTCCCCACCTGGGACAAGCCGCAGGCTGCCTGCCTCGCCTCCCGCATCCCCTACGGTACGGCGGTGACCCCGGAGCGGCTCCGCCAGGTCGAGCGGGCAGAGGCGGCGCTGCGGGCGCTCGGGTTCCGCGAGCTGCGCGTCCGGCACCACGGGGAGATCGGTCGGATCGAGCTCGGCGAGGCGGAGCTCGCCGCCGCGCTCGCACGCCGGGCGGAGCTGGTCGCGGCGGTGAAGGGGGCGGGGTTCGCCCTGGCGGTCCTGGACCTCGAGCCCTTCCGCTCCGGGCGCCTGAACGCGCTCGCGGGGATCGCCCTCCCGGTGGTGGGCGGATGAGGCCGGCGCTCGCCCTGGCCGCGGCGCTCGCCCTGGCGGCGCCGGCGCTGGCGGCCGGCCTCGAGCCGCGCTTCGACCACCGCGACCAGCACGGGCCGGCCGCCGAGCTGATCTACGCCTACGACGCGGTTGCCATCACCGGTCGGGCCACGCAGTCGGGCTGGCGGCCGGCCCTCCGGCTCGCCTGGAGCCTCGACGCCTTCGGGGAGGGGAACGACCTCTTCTTCGGGGTGCAGGGGGCCCTCCGCAGCTGGAGCGACCCGGAGCGCGAGCACGTGAACCTGGCCCTCGACGGCCGCTACCGCGGCTACTTCGGGAGCGAGGAGGTGAAGACCTTCTTCGACCTGGGCGTATGGGTCCCGGTCGTCTCCCGGCTCGCCATCGGCCCGCTGGCCGGGATCGGCCTGGTGTACGACTTCTCGCGCTCCGGCGGGATCTACGCCGCCGGGACCTTCGCGACCGCATTCGGCCAGGCCCGAATCGCCTCCTTCGGCGTCACCCTGGGCGCCCAGCTCCGGTTCGAGTAGGTCGCCCCGAGGCGGGCCGAGCCGCCGCGCGCCCGTCCTGGGAACCGCGCCGATCCAACCCGTACGGGTTATATGTCAAGAAAACGGCTGGTTGGGCGATTTCTTGCCGGCCGGGTATCAGGTGGTAGCGTGTAGGTGAAAGTCATCCCATGTCGTAAGGAGCCTACATGCACCCCGCCGATATCGCCAACGCCCCGCCGATGCCTCCTGGCCCCGTCGGGGTCCAGAGCCGCCTCGAGCCGATGCTCGTCCGGCTTCCCCCGGCCCTCGCCGCCGAGCTCCGCGTCCTCGCCCGCAAGACCCGCGTCCGCCAGTCGGACTACCTCCGCGAGGCGGTGGCGGACCTGCTCGCGAAGTACGGCCACCTCCCGGCCGGCCGGAGCGCGATGTGACCGCCATCCCCCCGTCCCGCTCGGCCGCCGAGCTCCCCGCTTCCCGGAGCGGGTGGGTGCCGCTGGCGCGGCTCCGCCTGGTCCGGATCGCGGTCCCCGTCCCCTCGGCGGAGCTCAGGGCGCCGGGCGCTCACGATCGTCGAGCAGGCCCGGCGGATACCGGACGGCGGCCAGCGTGAGCCCCCAGCCTGGCGCGCGCACGCCCCGGTAATGGCCCCGCGCGCCCAGCAGGTCGCGCACGACCGAGGGCGGCGCCAAGCCGAGGCCGGCCGTGACCGCGGTGCCCACCAGGTTTCTCGCCATCGCCCGCAGGAAGCCCTGACCCTCGAGGACCACGGCGTGGAGGGGGGCCCAGGCCGCGCTCATCATCTCGGCCCGCAGCAGGACCCGCACCGTACCTCGCCGGTCGCCGGGGCGGGCGAAGCCGGCGAAGTCGTGCTCCCCCACCGCGAGCGCCAGGGCGGCGCGCATCGCCTCGGGGTCGAGCCGGGGGTCGGACAGCCCGGGGAAGGCGCGACCATCCGGGAGGGCCCAGGCGTAGGGGAGGGTGGGCTCCGGCGGAGGCGTCCCCACCAGGTAGACGTAGGTGCGGGAGAGGGCTGAACCCCGCGCGTGGAACGGCGGCGCGACGCGTCGCGCCTCGAGCACCAGCAGCCCGTCGGGGAGGGCGGCGTTCAGGGCCCGGCGGAGGCCGTCCGGGTCGAGCGCGGCGCGGGCCGAGAAGCCCACCACCTGGTCGATCGCGTGGACGCCGGCGTCGGTCCGGGCTGCGGCCTGGAGCGGCGCGCGGACCCCCAGGGCCGCGAGCGCCTGCGCCAGCGCGTCCTGGACGGTGGGGAGGCCCGGCTGGCGCTGGTAGCCGCGGAAGCGGGCGCCGTCGTAGCAGAGCCGGAGAGCGTAGAAGCGTCTTTCCACGTCGTGCTAAGTTCACCACGCCCGATGGGCCGGCGCGAGCCGGCCGAGACCCGTATCCCCCCCGACCCCGAAACGCCGATGGCGCCCGCTCCCGACGAGACGCTCGACGACGCCGCCCTGGACGGGGGGGAGTGGCTCTTCCGCCGGAGCGGCGACGTCTTCGGGCCGGTCGACTCCCGGACCCTGGCCGCCATGCTGTACCGGGGCGAGCTCGAGCCGGGGACCCCGATCTCGGCGGGGGACGGGCGCTGGGCGCCGGTGGAGGAGGAGCCCCTCTTCCGGCTCCACGCCCGCAAGGCCGAGGCGGCGCTCAGGGTCGAGCGCGAGGTGACCGGGAGCCGGATGCTCGCGCTCCGGCGCCGGCGCCGGCGGACCGTGGCCTGGATCGCCGGGGCGTCCCTGATGGCGGCCGGCGCGGTCGGAGGCGCGTTCCTCCTCGCCCGGCAGGGCGCGCGGACGAGCCCGCTCCTCGAGGACTTCGGCGCCGGGATCCGGCTCGCCTCCGCGGCCCGGGTGGGCGTCTCGCGCCGCGCCGCGGGGGACGAGGAGGTCGAGATCCCCATCGACCGCGAGGCGGCCCAGGCCGCGCCGTCCTCCCGGCGGGAGCGCGCCCGGCCCGCCCCGGCCGGCCAGGTGGCCGGGGGAGAGCTGGTCGAGGCGCGCTACGACGCCGCCCGGATCCAGGCGGTGGTGGCGCGGGAGCAGCGGTCCCTCGCCCCCTGCCTGCGGGAGGAGGCGGCCCGCTCGCCGGAGCTCCGCGGCGACGTGCCCATCGAGTTCGCCATCGGCAACGACGGCCGCGTGGCCACCCTCTGGATCGACGACCCCCGCCTGCGGGGCGGACCGCTGGAGGCCTGCCTCACCCGGGCGCTCGCCGCCTGGCGCTTCGACCCCTTCCCCGGGGAGCGGCCCACCGTCTCCCTCGCCTTCCGGATCGCCCGATGAGCACGCGCACCGCCGAGAAGCTGGCCGCGCGGGCCCACGACCTCCCCGAGGGATCGCTGCGGCGCAAGGTGCTGGAGGGCGCCCAGCGGTTCAAGTCGGCCTGGGTCGAGCTGGGGCGGCTCCTGGTGGAGGTGAAGCGGGGCGAGCTGTGGCGGGAGTGGGGGCACGCGAGCTTCGAGCGCTACTGCGCGAAGGAGCTCTTCATCCGCGCCGCCACCGCCGAGAAGCTCACCGCCAGCTACGGGTTCCTCGAGCGCCACGAGCCGGACCTGGCCCGGGCGCGGGAGGGGAAGGCTCCGCCCTTCGAGGTGATCGAGGTGCTCTCCCGGGCCGAGGCCGCCGGCCGGCTGTCGGACTCCGGCTGGCGCGACCTCCGGGAGGAGGTCCTGGAGCGGCCGCCCACGCCCGCCGCGGTGAGCCGGCTCCTCACCGACCGCTTCGGCCCCCCGGCGGCGGCCCCCGCGCCCCCCCGGGCGGCCCGCCTCGAGCGCCTGGCGGCGGCGGCGCGGCGGCTCGCCCAGGCGTGCCGGGACGAGGCGGGCGTCCCCCGGCCGCTGGCGCAGCGCGCCGACGACCTCGCCGGGGAGATCGAGGCGCTGGTCGACCGGTAGCCCTTTCGCCGCGTCCGGCGTTGGGACGGCGGTGCGCGGGGGGCGTCGCTATAACGGGGAGGACGTCGATTTCGGGGTGGCGGGCTTTGGTGTAACATCGCGATCGGACGGAAGAGGAACGCGTGAGCCGGAAAGAGCACCACCACGGAAATCTCCAGTGCTCCTTCTGCGGCAAGGGGCAGCGAGAGGTCCGCAAGCTCATCGCCGGGCCGACCGTCTACATCTGCGACGAGTGCATCCGGCTCTGCAACGACATCATCGCGGAGGAGGCGGAGCGCGACGAGGGCCGGCCGGCCGTCTCCCTCCCCACCCCGGCGGAGATCAAGAGCTTCCTCGACGACTACGTGGTCGGCCAGGACCGGGCCAAGAAGGTCCTCTCGGTCGCGGTCTACAACCACTACAAGCGCGTCTACTCGAAGAAGGCGGCGCGGCCCGCGCGGCCCGGCCAGTCCCGCCCCGCCGGCGAGGACGTCGAGCTCCAGAAGTCGAACATCCTCCTCATCGGCCCCACCGGCTCCGGCAAGACGCTGCTCGCGCAGTCGCTGGCCCGCTTCCTCAACGTCCCCTTCACCATCGCCGACGCCACGAGCCTCACCGAGGCCGGCTACGTGGGCGAGGACGTCGAGAACATCATCCAGAACCTGCTGCACAACGCCGACTACGACGTGGAGAAGGCGGCGCGCGGCATCGTCTACGTCGACGAGATCGACAAGATCGCCCGCAAGGGCGACATGCCCAGCCCCACCCGCGA
>DATKAL010000063.1:0-4266 GCA_035498135.1 Anaeromyxobacter sp. | reverse complement strand
GTCGTAGCCCTCCTTGTAGAAGCCGCCGACGCGCGCCTCGGCGCCGGTGAGCGGGAGGGTGGCGCCGACCAGGATGCGGGTCCGCTCCGCGGCCGGGGACGGCGCCGGGAGCAGGGCGACGGAGAGCGCGGCGAGGAGCGGGGCGAGCGGGCTTCGAAGCGGGCGCATGGGCCCTCCTGGGGCAGTCTCCGGGGGTGAACCTCGAAATCGAACGCCGGCCGCCCTCCGAGGCGAGTTCCCGGAGAGGTGGTGCCCCGAGGGGGGCGCCCCGGTCCGCGGAGCGCGCCGCCTTCCGGCGGGTCCCCGGCGACGGGCGCCGCTAGACTGGCCCGGATGCACCCCCTCTTGCCCGACCTGGGCGCCCGGGCCGGCCGCCCCGCCGTCCGGATCGGCGACGCGGTGGTCTCCCACGGGGAGCTCGAGCGGCTCGCCCTGGCGCACGCATCGCGGCTCGCCGCCGACGGGATCGCCCCCGGAGATCGGGTGGCGGTCTGGGCGACGGCCGAGGTCGCGACCGTCGCCGCGGTGGTCGGGAACGCGCTCCTCGGCGCCGCCACGGTCCCCCTCAACCCGGCCATCGGGGAGGGGGAGCTCTCCCACGTCCTCCACGACTCCGCCCCGCGCCTCGTGCTGGCGGCCGAGCCGGGCCCCTTCCGCGCCCGCTCCCCCGCGGTCCGGGCGATCGCCCTCGACGGCCCGCGGTCCCACCCCGCGCCCCCCGCCCCCGGCGATCCCCTGCTCGTCCTCTACACCTCGGGCACCACCGGCAAGCCCAAGGGCGCGGTGATCACCCACGCCAACGCCGCCTTCGACCTCGATGCGCTCGCCGACGCCTGGGGGCTCACCGAGCGGGACGTCCTCGTCCACGCGCTCCCGCTCTTCCACGTCCACGGGCTCGTGCTCGGGGTGCTCGGGCCGCTCCGCGCCGGGGGGACCCTCGACCTCGTCCCGCGCTTCTCGCCCGAGGCGGTCTGCGCGGCGTTGGGGCGAGGCGGCACCGTCCTCTACGCGGTCCCCACCATGTACCACCGGCTCGCCGAGCACGCCGAGGGGAACCCCGCCGACGCCGGGCGGCTCTCCCGGGCGCGCCTGCTCGTCTCCGGCTCCGCGGCGTTGCCGGTCCGCGAGAGCGACCGGCTCCACCGGCTCGCCGGCCAGCGGGTGGTGGAGCGCTACGGGCTCACCGAGACGCTCATCAACTGCGCGGCGCGCCACGACGGTCCCCGCACCCCGGGGACGGTCGGGCCTCCCCTCCCCGGGATCGAGCTGCGGCTCGTGGACGACGCCCGGCGCCCGGTCGCCCCCGGGCCGGAGGCGCTCGGGGAGGTGGCGGTGCGGGGGCCGAACGTCTTCTCCGGCTACCTGAACCGCCCCGAGGCCACCGCCGCCGCGCTCGACGCGGAGGGCTTCTTCCACACCGGCGACATCGCCTCCCGCTCCGAGAGCGGGGAGGTGCGCATCGTCGGCCGGCGGGCCACCGACCTCATCAAGACCGGCGGATACAAGGTGGGGGCGGGCGAGGTCGAGGCGGCCCTGCTCGAGCACCCGGGTGTCCGGGAAGCGGCGGTGATCGGGGTGGCGGACGACGACCTGGGCGAGCGGATCGTCGCCTTCGTGGTGACGGCGCCGGGCGCCGACCCCCGGCCCGAGGAGCTCTCCGAGCACGTCGCCCGGCTGCTCGCCCCCCACAAGCGGCCGCGCACCGTCCGGCTGGTCCCGGAGCTGCCGCGGAACGCGATGGGGAAGGTGCTGAAGAAGGCGCTGGCGGGGACCATGGAACGGTGACGGTGGACCGGGGCGCCGGCGCTCCCAGCGGGCGCTCCGTCGCGGGCAACCCGCTGCCCGGCTTCCGGGCAGGCCGCGCCCACGGCGTTCCCCCGCCCCGCCGATCGCCGCGCGGTCTCCGGGGGATCGCCGTCCGCCCGCGAGGTGGCCCGGCTGTTGCTCTGGAGCGGTGCCATGGAGCCCACCACCGGCCCGCACCCCGCCCTCGCTCGCTCCCCCGCCCCGGGAGGCGCCGCCCGGGAGCGGCGCTGGTCCAGCCGGGTCGTCCCGCAGGGCGGCTCTCGCTACGCGCTCTTCCTCACCGGCAGCCTCCACGCCGGCTGGGCCGGCCGCCTGGCGGCCGGGCTGGCGGCCCGTCACGTGAGCGTGGTGAGGGCGGCGGCGCGCCGGACGGACACCCTCTGGACCGCCGAGATCGAGTTCGACGTCCTCGAGGCGGGCGTCGAGCCCTCCGCCGTCGACTTCATCGCCCTGATGCTCGACGCCGTCCCCGACCGGAGCGCGCCGGATCCGCGGATCGCCTCCTTCCACCTGTCGCGGGGAGCGCGGGACGTGGCGGTGGAGCTCCGCGCGCGGGACGAGGTCGGCTTCCTCTCGGGCACCCTGCGGGTGTTCGCCTTCTTCGGCCTCTTCCCCCACTCGCTGCGGGTCGACACCGTGGGTGGTGAGGTCCGGGACCTGTTCCGGCTGCAGGGCCTCTCCGGCCAGGTGCCCCCGGCCGGCGTGGTCGCCGCGCTGGAGCGGCGGCTCGCCGGGATGGTGGAGCCCGCCTGATCGCCGCCGCGGGCGGGGCCGTCCCCTCCTGCGCCGAAACTCCCGTCCCCCCGCGGCGTCCATCGACCGGCCGCCCGCGTTGCGCTCCTCCGTGCGGCCGGGGGTGAACCCATGGCAAAGCACGCGTCCGGCGCGGCGGTCGCCGCCGCCCTGGCGTCCCTGATCCTCGGTGGCTGCTCGAACGGAACGCCGACCGCACGCACGGCGGCGGCGGCGGTGGCGGTCCTCGCCCCGCCGGCGCTGGCGAGCGACGACGGCGGAACCACCGTCTACGTCCGCCGCGACCTGGTCTCCGACGGCTGCCTCTCGGCGGAGCACACCGACCCGAACCTGGTGAACGCCTGGGGGATCGCCGCCACCGCCACCTCCTTCTGGTGGGTCTCGGACAACGGGACCGGCCTCTCGACCCTGTACGACGGGGACGGGAACGCCCAGGCGCTGGTGGTGAACGTGACCGGCACCGGGAGCCCGCCCGCCCCGGCCGCCCCCACCGGCGTGGTGGCGAACGGCGGCACCGCCTTCGTGGTCTCCTCCGGCGGCGCCTCCGGCCCGGCCCGCTTCCTCTTCGCCAGCGAGGACGGGACGATCTCCGGCTGGAACCCCGGGGTCCCCCCCGGCCCCTCCACCTCCACCCAGACGATCGTCGAGGTCGACAAGGGGGCGAACGCCGTCTACAAGGGGCTCGCCCTCGCCAGCACCGCCGCCGGGGACCGGCTCTACGCCACGAACTTCCGGGCGGGCACGGTCGAGGTCTACGACGGCACCTTTCAGCCGGTGGGCGGGAGCGGCGCCTTCGTCGACCCGAGGATCCCGGCGGGCTACGCACCGTTCGGGATCCGGGTCATCGGCGAGCTCGTGTACGTCACCTACGCGAAGCAGGACGACGCGAAGCACGACGACGTCGCCGGCAAGCACCACGGCTTCCTCGACGCCTACACGGTCGACGGGACGCTCGCCCGGCGCGTCGCCTCCGGCGGGAAGCTCGACTCCCCCTGGGGCCTCGCCCTCGCCCCCTCCGACTTCGGCAGCGCCAGCGACCAGCTCCTGGTAGGCAACTTCGGGGACGGTCACCTCATCGCCTACGACGTCACCCCGGGGCACGGCCGCCTCGAGGACCGCGAGGGCAACCAGCGGAGCGGCACCTACCTCGAGGACCTGAACGGCCCGATCGTGATCGACGGCCTGTGGGGGCTCGGGTTCGGCAACGGCGGAAAGGCCGGCCCCCCCAGCACCCTCTTCTTCGCCGCCGGACCGGATCACGAGAACCACGGCCTCTTCGGCCGGCTCGACGTCCCGCCGGCGGCGTCGATGCCGTAGGACGCGAAGGGGCGGGGCGCACCCCAATCCGCGGTGCGGCACCGCGGGCGCCCTTCCCCGGCGCGGGCCCCGGACGTCGTCGCGAGCGCCGTGCGGGCCCTTCCCCCGGAGGCCGCCCTCCCCTCCCGGCGCCCGTCCAGCCGCGTAACCGGCGGGCCGGTCCCGCGTAGAGGCGTCGACGCCCTCCGTGGCGTGGAGACCCCATGCGCCCCCTTCGCGCCGCCCTCGCCTCGACCTCCGCCGCCCTGCTCCTCGCCTGCGCCACGCAGCCCCGCTCCGGCGCGGCGGATCCTCTCTCGGCGGCCCCCGGCCCGGCGGCCGCCTGCGCCGGCGCGATCCCGCCGGGGCTCGCCGTCCCGCCCGGCCACGAGCTGGGGTTCGCCCTCCGCG
>DATKAL010000062.1:0-2365 GCA_035498135.1 Anaeromyxobacter sp. | reverse complement strand
TGGTCGTTCTCCGCCAGGTGGGTGTGGAGCCGCACCCCCAGGGCGCGGGCGAGCCGGGCGGACTCGAGCATCAGGTCGCGGCTCACCGAGAAGGGCGAGCAGGGGGCGATGGCGATCTGGACCATCGCCCCCGGGGCCGGGTCGTGCCAGCGGCGCACCAGCCGCTCGGCGTCGGCGAGGATGGCGGGCTCGACCTCGACGAGCGCGTCCGGGGGGAGACCGCCCTGGCTCTCGCCCACGCTCATCGCCCCGCGGGTGGCGGTGAAGCGCATCCCGGCCAGCGCCGCCGCCTCGATGCTGTCGTCGATCCGGACGCCGTTCGGGAACAGGTAGAGGTGGTCGCTGGTGGTGGTGCAGCCGGAGAGGAGCAGCTCCGCCATCGCCACCTGGGTCGAGACCCGCACCATCTCCGGGGTGAGCCGCGCCCAGATCGGGTAGAGGCCGCGCAGCCAGGAGAAGAGCTCCGCGTCCTGCACCGGCCGGACCGCCCGGGTGAGCGACTGGTACATGTGATGGTGCGTGTTCACCAGGCCGGGCACGACCAGGTGGCCGCGGGCGTCGATCACCTCGTCGGCGTCGCGCGGCAGCGAGGCGGCCGGGCCGACGGCCTCGATCCGGCCTCCGCGGACCAGGATCGAAGCGCCGGCGAGCTCGCGGCCGCCCTCGTCCAGGGTGGCGATCAGGTCGGCGTCGCGGACGAGCAGGGTGCGGGCGGCGGGAGCCGGGGGCATGGCGGCCGGAGACCATACCAGCCGTCAGTTCCGCCAGGCGAGGTCGAGGAGGCCGCTGAAGTCGGCCCCCCGGGTGTTGGCGAAGACGTTCTCCACCAGCCCGAGGGAGATCGAGACCGAGCGCGCCGGCTCGAAGATCGCGCCCGCCAGGGCGTAGAAGGTCGGGCCCTCGATCACGCTCAGCCCGGTCCCCACGATGGCCGAGGTGTGGGCGCTCCCCTGCAGCACCACGCTCGCCCAGGGGGCGAGCCGCTGGGAGAGCCCGAGCTGCAGG
This sequence comes from Anaeromyxobacter sp., assembly GCA_035498135.1. Taxonomy (GTDB): domain Bacteria; phylum Myxococcota; class Myxococcia; order Myxococcales; family Anaeromyxobacteraceae; genus Anaeromyxobacter. The sequence goes on along the minus strand of DATKAL010000062.1, from coordinate 1,360 downwards.
TCGCCGTGCGGCCGGGTGTGGAGCCGGGCGGCGGTGAAGTCCCCGGCCGGCGTGGCGACGTCGGCCGCCAGCCGGAGGGCGGTCTCGCCGAAGGTCCAGCCGGCGAGGAGCCCGCCCCCCGCCTGGACGCTCCCGGAGCCGAAGGGCAGGGCGGCGGTGGGGAGGGTGAGGGCCGTGCGCCAGGAGAGGGCCGGCAGCCCGCCGGCCTGGTCCCGGATCCGGACCTTGGCCCCGAGCCGCAGGTCGCCCACGCTCCCCACCGTCCCGACCCACTCGGCCGACGCCCCCCCGGCGCGGGTGACCACGAGCCTCCCCTGGCGCGGCGGGGCGCCGAGCCGCAGCGGGTTCACCGCGTCGAAGAGCGACTCCACCCAGCGGATGGGCTTGGTCATGAAGCCGGCGTAGTCGATGGCGCCCGGGATGGCGGCGTCGAGCTCGGCGCCGGACATGAAGCCCCAGCGCACCTCCAGGATCGGCTGCGCCGTCTCCAGGTCGACGTCGATGGAGGTGGTCGGGCTCTGGGCCTTGGCGATCGTACTCGAGTAGATGGTGCGGACGCTCAGCTCGAGGGTCCCCGGGCGCACGGGCTCGGGCGCGTCGAAGGGGAGCTGGAGGAAGGGCAGGGCGAAGGCGGCCGGATCCTGCCAGGGGATCGTCGGCGGCGGCAGCGCGGGCGAGTCGTCGGCCCGCCCGCCGCCCGCACCCAGCAGCGCGGCGACGATCACGGCCGTCCGCAGTCGAGCCTCGCGCACCGCCCCCGCTTCCTTGCCCGTCCTCGCGCCTCGATCATGCTCGGCCTGCCGCGGTCGAGCGAGGCGCGCTCGGGGAGCCGCTCCGCGAGGGATGGGAGGCGGAACGGACGGCCCCCGCCTCACGGCGCCCGCCCGAGGTCGGCGGGAGACCGGTGAGGGAAGCAGTCGGGGGATGGCGACAGGAGCGCGCAGCGCGCGCCCCGCCGGGGAGGGTCAATGCGCGCTCCTGCCGCAGGATCGCTGAAAAGCTCAGCAGACCAGCGTGATCGCACGCAATCCGGTGCGACCGCGACGACGGTACGATGGGCGCCGCTGGATCGTGCGTACCCGGGCGGCTCGCGAGCCCGGACGCCGCCAGGGGGACACATGAAGATCGGACGGAGAGGCTTCGTGCGGGCCGCCGCAGCCACCGCGGCCGGGGTCGGGTCCCTCGCCGCGTCGCGCGCCGGCGGGTCGGAGCCGCAGGCGGACGGGCCGGGCGTGCTGGTGGACACGACGCTGTGCGTGGGGTGCCGGGCGTGCGAGGCGGCGTGCTCGGAGGCGAACGGGCTGCCGCCGCCGCCGGCGGACGACGCGGTGATGCAGCAGCCGCGGGAGACGAGCCAGAA
>DATKAL010000061.1:0-4047 GCA_035498135.1 Anaeromyxobacter sp. | reverse complement strand
CGGTCCACGTCCGCGGCGCGCTGGCCAGCGCCACGGTGGACCTGGATCGCAACACCTACGTCCTCCACCGGCACCGTCCCTGCGAGGAGGACCTGGAGCGCCACCGGATGGTGGTGGAGGAGGCGCGCGACGCCCGCCGGCAGGCGCGGCGGACCCTGGCCGCCTACGTGGGCGCGAAGCTCCACCTGGTCCGGCGGGGCTCTCCCTACGGGGCGGGGATCGCCGGGGCGATGGACGCGTTCTACGCGGGGCTGGGCGGGGCCCTCGATCCGCGGGTGAGCGGAGCGCTCGGGGCGGAGGTGGTGCGGGTCTGCGAGGAGATCGTCCGCGCCGCGCTCCCCGTCCGGCCCGCGCGGCCGCCCCGGGAGCCCGCCCCCGCGACCGTCCCAGCGCCTGCTCCGTCCGGCGCGGCGCAGCCGCGGATCCTGGTGCTCGGGGCCACCGGCTTCATCGGGCAGGAGCTGGTCCGGCAGCTCGTCTCCGCCGGCCGGCCGGTGCGGGTGCTGGCGCGCGACCCCGGCAAGCTGCCGCCGGAGCTGCGCTCGCCCCTCGTCGAGCCGGTCCGCGGCGACCTCGAGGACGAGGCCGACCTGCGGCGCGCCATGGACGGGATCGCCTGCGTCTACCACCTGGCCCGGGCGAGCGTGAAGACCTGGGCCGACTACCAGCGCCACGAGATCGAGGCCACCGCCCGGGTGGCCGAGGCCGCCCTGGCGGCGGGCGTGGGCCGCTTCGTCTACACCGGGACCATCGACTCCTACTACGCGGGCCGCCGGGCGGGAGTGATCACCGAGGCGACCCCCCTCGATCCCGCCATCGCCCGCCGGAACCTGTACGCGCGCGCCAAGGCCGCCTCCGAGGCGCTCCTCGCCCGGCTCCACCGCGAGCGCGGGTTGCCCCTGGTGATCTTCCGGCCGGGGATCGTGATCGGCCGCGGCGCGAGCCCGCTGCACTGGGGGGTGGGGATGTGGTGGCCTGGGGCGATCTGCCAGACCTGGGGCGAGGGCCGGAACAAGCTCCCGCTGGTGCTGGTCGAGGACGTGGCCCGCGCCCTCGTCCTCGCCCAGGACGCCGAGGGGCTGGAGGGGGAGTCCTTCAACCTGGTCGCGGACCCCTGCCTCTCGGCGCAGGAGTACCTGGACGAGCTGGAGCGCTCGGGGCCCATCCGGATCGAGCGCCGCGCCACGCCCATCGCCCGCTTCTACCTGCGCGACCTCTTCCGCTGGGCGGTGAAGGTGCTGGTGCGCCATCCGGAGCGCCGGCTCCCGAGCTACCGGGACTGGGAGAGTCGCACCCAGCAGGCCCGCTTCGACTGCACCCGGGCGCGGGAACGGCTCGGGTGGGCGCCGGTGAGCGACCGGGCGGAGCTGATCCGGCGGGGGATCGCCGAGCCGCTGCGGGACGAGCTGCGCTAGCCTGCGGCGGCCCGGGCGAACAGGCCGGCCAGCCGCGCCGCCTCCTTCGCCGCGTCGTGGCGCTCGGCCACCAGGGCCGCGCCCGCCCGGCCCATCTCCGCCAGCCGCTCCGGCGGCGCCTCCAGGGCGGCACGCAGCGCCGGCACCAGCGCCTCCACCGAGCCGGCCGGCACCACCCAGCCGCAGACGCCCCCCTCGACCAGCTCCGGGATCCCGGCCACGGCGGTGGTCACCACCGGCCGGCCCAGGGCGAGGGCCTCCATGAGCACCACCGGGAGCCCCTCGGCGAAGCTCGGCAGCACCAGCGCCCGGGAGGCGAGGATCGCGTCGCGCACCTCCCCGGCGCTCCGCCAGCCGGCGAAGCGGATCCGCTCCCCCAGCCCGGCCCGCCGGACCCGCTCCTCCAGCGCCCCGCGGAGCGGCCCGTCGCCGACCAGGGTGAGCTCGAAGGCGCGCCCCTCGGCGGCGAGCGCGGCGGCGGCCTCCACCAGCACCAGGTGGCCCTTCTGCTCGGAGAGCCGCCCGACGCACACCAGGCGCGGCGCCGCCGGGGCAGGGGTGGCGGGGGCGGCGAGGAGGTCCCGCTCCACCCCGCAGCGCACCACCTCGAGCTTCCCCCAGTCCTCGAGGCGCGCCCAGCGGCAGAGCTGGGCCCGCCCGTAGCTGCTCACCGCCACCACGAAGGCCGCCCGCGCGATCTTCTCGCCCAGGGCGAGGGCCTCGGGCTTGTCGAACTCCTCCGGGCCGTGGACGGTGAAGCTGAAGCGCGGGCCCCCGAGGGCGTGGCAGAGCGCGGCCACGGCGGCGGAGTTGCTGCCGAAGTGGGCGTGCAGGTGGTCCACCCCGGCCCCGTCGAGCCAGCGGAGCAGCAGGCAGGCCTCCGCCAGGTAGACGAGGTGGAGGAGGAGGCCGCGGTCGGACCTCCGCCCGAGCCGGAGGGCGAGGGCGAGCGCCCGGGCCAGGGCGGCGGGGCGGGTGGCGGCGGCCCAGGCCACCGCGGCCGCGTGGCCCGTGGCGCCGGCGGAGAGGAGCACCCGGGTGCGTGGGAGCTCGGCCCGGTCCGCCTCGGTGGCCAGCTCCTCGTCCAGCGGGCGCTGGCTGAAGCGGAGCACCTCCACCCCCTGGGCCTCGAGCGCCAGGATCTCGCGGCGGATGAAGCTGTGGCTGGTGCGCGGATACCGGTTCACGAGATAGGCGACCCGCACCGTGCTCCCCCCGGGCGCGCTCAGCTCGCGCCCTTGTACTCGATGATCCGGCTCGCCCGGCGCCCCAGCCGCGAGCGGAGGTAGCGCACCTGGCCCTGGAGCTGGGGGAAGGCCGCCAGCAGGCAGAAGGCGGCGTAGGTCCAGGCGTCCCGGGGCGGGAGCCCGCGGCGGAGGTTGGCCCGCCCGTAGCGGACGAGCATGGCCGGATACCAGGCGAGGAGCAGGAGGCTCCACCCGCGGCTGGGCCAGGCGCCGAGGAGCGCCAGGCCGGGCACCAGCAGCGCCGAGAGCAAGGTGCTCCGGTTGTGGCGCAGCCACATCCGCTCCGGCGGGCGGCCGTGGAGCGCGTACCCCTCGGCGTAGCAGTGGCCGGCGCGGACCGCGCGGCGCCACCACTGGCCGAAGCGGGTGATGGCGGCGTCGTGCAGGGTCATCTCGGCGTCGATCCGCCAGATGGTGCCGCCGCGGGACCGCAGCCGCACGCAGAGCTCGTCGTCCTCCCCGGCGATCACCGCCGGGTTGTACCCGCCCGCGGCCCGGAGGGCGTCGGCCCGCAGCAGGGCGTCGCCGCCGCAGGAGCGGGCCTGCCCCACGGGCGTGCTCCACTCGATGTCGCAGAGCCGGTTGTACACGCTCGCCCCGGGGAAGCGCTCGCGCCGGCGCCCGCAGACCGCCACGCACCCGGGCCGGGCGGAGAGCTCCCGGACGGCCCGGTCGAGCCACCCGGCCGCAACCTCGCAGTCCCCGTCCACGAACTGGACCAGCTCGAGGTCGGGCCGGAGGGCCAGCAGCCGCTCGAACCCGGCGTTCCGCGCCCTCGCGGCGGTGAAGGGGACGGCGGGATCGAGCTCGACCACCGCCGCGCAGCGCTCCCGGGCCCACGCCTGGCTCCCGTCGCTCGAGCCGGAGTCGACGTAGACGACCGGGGCGCCCGAGGGCGCGAGGGAGGCGAGGCACCGGCGGAGCCGCTCCCCCTCGTTCCGCCCGATGACCACCACGCCCAACCTGTCCATGGCGCCCGCCTCGCCCGGGATGGAGCGGGGAGTGTAGCACGCACCCGCGCCGGTCCCCGTCCGGCGCTCGCGGGGCAGGTGCGCTTGCGCTAGGCTCCCCCGGGGAGGGTGGTCATGGCGCGTGGCGAGGACCGGGGGCGGGACGTCGAGGAGCCGGAGGAGGAGGTCACGGCGGGGCCGCAGCCCACCGACTGGGCGCTCCTGCTCCTCCACGCCGCGCTCCGGCGCAAGATCGTCCTGTTCGCGACGTTCCTCTCCCTCCTCGGGCTCCTCGTCTTCTATTACCGGACGAGGACGCCGATCTACCGGGTGGAGACCAAGATCCTCACCCAGCGGCAGGTGGTCCCCTCCAGCATCCGGCCGACCATGGAGGACTCGCCCAGCCGCACCGCCTGGGAGCTGATCCACCGGCGA
>DATKAL010000060.1:0-8573 GCA_035498135.1 Anaeromyxobacter sp. | reverse complement strand
GGTGGTTCGAGAAGGGCCGGTGGCCTGGCGCCGCCGGCCCTTCTCCCATTGACGGGCCGGCGCCCCTCACTCGTCGACGCGGATCACGCCCTTGCGGATGGCGAAGCGGACCAGCTCGGTGCGGTTGTGCACCCCGAGCTTCTCCATCACGTGCTCGCGGTGGCTCATGGCGGTCTTCACGCTGATGCCGAGCAGGTCCGCCACCTCCTTGTTGCTCCGCCCCTCGGCCACCAGCTTCAGCACCTGCTTCTCCCGGTCGGTGAGCGACTCGTAGGGATCCTGCTCCCCGGGCGAGGCCGCCCCGCCCTCCGCCATCGCGGTCCGGGCCACCTCCGGATCGAGCACCAGGCCGCCGCGGTGAACCGCCCGGATCGCGTTGGCCAGCTCGGCGCCGGCCGACTTCTTGAGCACGTAGCCGCTCACCCCCGCCTTGAGGAGCCGCCGCACGTACTCGCGATCCTCGTACTGCGAGAGGATGAGGACCCTGGCGCGCCGCCCCATCTTCTTGAGCTCGAGGCTGGCCTCGATCCCGCCCAGGCCGGGCATGGCAATGTCCATCAGCACCACGTCGGGGTCGAGGCGCTCCACCGCCTCGAGCGCCGCCCGGCCGTCGGCCGCCTCGCCCACCACCTCGATGTCCGGGTGGAGCTGCAGGAGCGCCCGGACGCCCTCGCGCAGGATGGCGTGGTCGTCCACGATCAGGACCTGGATCTTCGCCGTCATGCCTCCCCTCCTTCCCCGCCCGCCTTCCCACCCCCCGGCCCGTCCTGGCCCGCCGCCGGCCCGAGCGCGGCCGCCAGCGGGATGCGGACGTCGACCAGCGTCCCTCGCCCAGGCGCCGACTCGATCCGCGCGTCCCCGCCGAGGATCTGGGCCCGCTCCCGGATCCCCATCAGCCCCCAGGGCCGGCGCCCCTCGCGGCGCGCCGCCTCCGCCGGGTCGAAGCCCTTCCCGTCGTCCTCGATGTCGATCCGGATCTCCTCGCCCTCGATCCCGACCTGGACCAGGACGGCGGTGGCCTGCGCGTGGCGCGCCACGTTGCTCATCGCCTCCTGGCAGATCCGGAAGAGGGCGGTCTCCATCTCCGGCGCCAGCCGGCGCATCTCGCCGAACTCGCAGCGCACCGAGATCCCGCGCGACTCGAGGTGCCGGTCGGCGTACCAGCGGATGGCGGAGAGCAGCCCCAGGTCGTCGAGCACCGAGGGGCGCAGGTCCAGGATCAGCCGGTGCACGTCCTCCAGGGTGCGCACCGCCACCGACTTCACCTCGTCCAGCCGCGGCGTCCGCCCGCTCCGGATCGCGTCCTGGGCGGCCTCCAGCCCCATCGCCAGGACCGCCAGGCTCTGGCTGGTCTCGTCGTGGAGCTCGCGGGCGATCCGCTTGCGCTCGTCCTCCTGGGCGGAGATCACCTTCTGGAGCAGCTGGGCCCGGGCCTGTTCCCGCTCGCGGAGCATCTCGTTGGCCTGGTGCAGCTCGTGGGTCCGCTCCGCCACCCGCTGCTCCAGCTCGGCGTTGGCGTGCTCGACCCGCGCGATCAGCCCGCGCAGGCTCTCGCGCATCCGGTCGAGGGACCTCCCCAGCCGGCCGACCTCGTCCTCGCCCAGCTCGGGGATGGGCGAGTCGAGCGCCCCCCCGGCGATCCGCTCCGCCTCGACGGTGAGAACCTGCACCGGGCGGACCACGCTCCGGGCCGCGCCCCACGCGAAGGCGCCCGCCAGGCCGAGCTGGAGGACGAGCACCGGGAGGACCGCGTACCAGGGGACCGCGCCCTCGGTGGGGAGCGCCTCCCGCGCCTCCTGGCGGACCACGACGCCCCAGTGCGTGGCCGCCAGGGGGGCGAAGACCACGACGTCCGGCGGGGCGGGCGCGGTCACCCCGCGCTCGGCGTGGCAGCCCTGGCAGCGGGCCGCCTCGGTCCGCTTGCCGCGCACCAGGTTGGCGAGGTGCGCCCGGCAGTCGGAGAGCTTGCCCGCCCGCCCTGGCCTGGTGCTCGCGATCACCCGCCCCTGGTCGTCGACCACGTCGGCGAACCCGGTCTGGCCGCGGCGGAGGAAGCCGAGCATGTGGTCGAAGCCGCGCCGCGCCGGGTCGAAGGTGCCCCCGGCGACGCCCACCACGCGGTTCTCGACCGCGCTCTGGATGGGCACGATCTCGTGGACCACCAGGCCCCGGTCCGGCTCCACCAGGGCGGCGAGCCGGGGGACGCCGGAGCGGATCACGTCCTCGATCACCGGAAGGTCCCCCGCGTGCTCGAGCGGCCCGGGGCCAGGGGGCTCCACCGCCAGCAGGGCGAGGTTCCGGTCGAGGAGGAAGACCGTCTCCCGGTGGCGGAAGAGCTGGTGCGCCTCGCGCGCGTCGCGCCGCAGCTCGGCCGGCTCCTGCATCGCCCCCGGGCTCGACGACACCGCCGCGGAGAGCCGCTGGAGGGTCTCCAGGTCGTCGGTGATCTCCTGGTCGAAGTGGGCCGCTGCCATGCCGGCGGCGGACAGCCGGCCGGCCAGGATCCGGTCGTCCAGGTCCCGGAGCCAGTAGAGGCCGGCGCCGGCCATCAGGGCGAGCGGGAAGGCGATCCCGGTCGCCATCAGGAGGTACACCCGCCGCCGGATCCCCCCCTCGCCGGCGGGCAGCCGCCCCCCGCTCATCGCCCCTCCCGGCGCACGCTGTGCGCGATCCGGAAGAGCTCCTCCTCGCCGCCGCAGCTCCGGAGCACGACCGCGCGCCCCCCCACCTGCCAGGAGAGCTCCTCCCAGGGGCGCCCCTCCACCAGCACCGCCGCGAGGGTGGCCGGGACGCTGCCCACCGCCGCCCGCCGGGTGGAGACCACCGTGCGCTCCCCCAGGAGGGCGGCGGCGATCTCCCCGCCCTCCTCGGTCGCCTGGAGGAGGAGGAGCGCGGGCGCGCCGTCCCGGCCCGCCACCTCGATGGCGGCCGAGCCCCCTCGCCCACCCGCCACCCGGACCGCCGCCGGCGGCCACGCCAGGCGCTGGGGGAAGTAGGCCGGGAGGGCGAGCCGCGCCCCCAGGCGGCGCTCCGCCTCGTCGACCGAGCGGACGCGCGCCACCGCGCGGGCCTCGCCCGCGATCCACCCGGGCAGCGCGCCCAGGCCCGCCAGCACGGCCGCGGACGCCGCCACGACCCAGACCAGCGCCGCGAGCATCCGCGCGAGCTCCTGGCCCGCGTCGCGCACCCGCATCACGCCTCCGGTCATACCACGAAGAACAGCAGCGCCGTCAGGGCGATGCCGGCGAGCGCCACCCGGGCCACGCCGAACGGGAGCCGCGGCGGCGCCGGCTCGAGCAGGCGGCGGCAGCGCGCCTCCACGTCCCGGGCCCGGACCCTGGCCAGCGGCTCGGAGAGGGCGGCGGCGAAGGGGAGCGTCCGGCGCAGCGCCGGGGAGGCCGAGGTGGCCCGGTGCAGCTTGAGCAGGCCGCTCGCCAGGGCGAGCCGGTCGCCCCCGAGGGCGGCCGCGTGCTCGTCGGCGAGGAACTCGGCGTCGCGCGCCAGCGCCCTCGAGACCACCTGGAAGGCGGGGTTGAAGGCCAGGGCGATGCGGGCGGCCAGCACCGCCCAGCTGGCGGCCGGATCGCGGCGCGCCAGGTGGGCGATCTCGTGGGCGAGCGCGGCCCGCAGCTCGCCCTGATCGAGGAGCTGGACGGCGCCCCGCGACACGACCACCGCCGGGCGGCGGACCCCGGTGCAGAAGAGCACCGGCGCGCCCCGGTCCAGGAACTGGAGGGACGGCGGCTCCCGGCCGAGCCGGCTCCGGATGGGCGCGAGCGCCGCCTCGAGCGCCGCCGCGCTGCCGGGATCCGGGGGCACCGGCTCGAGCCGGGGCGCCCGGCGGCGGAGGAGGAAGGGGACCAGGTCGCTGAGGAGCAGCGCCGTCCCGAGCGCCGCCAGCCCTCCGGTCCACCACTGGAACAGCCCGATCCCGAGGAAGCGGACCTCCTCCCAGCGGCGGCCGGCGAGGAGCGCGATCTGGTCGCGGAAGGCCTCTTCGGCGCGGAAGGGGAAGAGCAGGAGCAGCGCCGGGAACAGGACCAGCGGATAGCCCAGGGCGGTGAGCCGCAGGGCGATCCGCTGGCCAGGGTCCCGCACCTTCCACATCCGCACCAGCGCCTCGACGAACAGCGAGGCGAAGAGGGTGTGGAAGACGGCCTGCGAGAGGACGTCAGCCGGTCTTCCGCTCATGCCCGGCATGGGCGTGGCCGTGCTCCGTCGGCGGCGCGCGCCCCTCGATCCGCGCCAGCTCGAGCGGGTGCTCGTGCTCGTAGCGCTCCCGGCTCACCTTGCCGGTGAAGATCGAGGTGTCGAAGGGGAACACGTCCGGGTTCAGGTGCGCGTTGAAGATGTGCCAGATGGTGATCACGAGGAAGGCCATCAGGCCCTCGTTCGAGTGTGCCACCTTCGCGGCCGGGATGAGCTGGCCAGGCAGCACCGTGGCCACCGCCACCGGGAAGAAGAGGACGAAGCCGGTGAGGACCATGATCACGTTGCCCACCACCAGCCCCCAGTACTCGAACTTCTCCTTGTACGTGTAACGATCGTACATCGGGTGCTGCTCGGTCATCCCCAGGTAGTAGCGGAGCTGGAGGACCACGTCCTCGAAGTCCTTCCGGGTGGGCATCATGCTGAAGCCCACCTTCTTCGAGAGCATGATGGCGATGGCGTTGGCGAAGTGGACCACGGTCGAGACCGCCAGCACGATGCCGCAACCCCGGTGGATCCAGCGGGTGTTGTCGATTCCCCCGAACACGCCCACCAGCCCGTGCGCCCAGCCGGCCGTGTAGAACTTCTGCGGCAGCCCCGTCAGGCAGAGCAGGGCGAACGTCGACATCGTGATGAAATGCTCGATCCGCTGCTGGAGGTTCCAGCGAACGATGTACGTGCTCATCGATTCACCACCACGCGCCAGAGGTGCAGCGCGATCTGGAGGACGAGCCCGCCCACCATGAACGGGATCATCATCTTGTAGAAGAGCTGCACACCCCAGACCAGGGGGGCCTTCTCCGGCGTCGGCTCGTAGTGCGAGAGCCAGGCCTTGGGGAAGCTGGCGCTCGCCCCCTCGTGGCACTTCTGGCAGGTCCGCTGGAGGTTGGCCGACATCACCGAGGACTGCGGGTCGCTCGTCTTCTGGATGTCGTGGACGCCGTGGCAGTCGGTGCAGACCGCCGCCAGGCGCGCGCCCGGCCCCTTCTTCTTCCCGTGCTGGAGGGAGGCGGCCATGCCGTGGAAGTCGGCCAGGTACGTGTCCACCACCTTGGTGGAGAGACCGTAGCGGGCCATCAGCTTCTGGTCGGTGTGGCAGCGCCCGCAGATCTCGGGCGTGCGCGCCGCGAGCGCCCCGTCCCGCGGATCGGTGGTGTCGTGGGCGCGGTGGCAGTCGGTGCAGACCGGCACGTCGTCGCTGGTCTCGGCGGCGCGGCCGTGGACGCTGCTCGCGTAGATGCTCGCCTCCTTGGCGTGGCAGCCGGAGCACATCCGGGAGATGCGGGTGCGCGGCTGGCCGGGGCGCGAGATGTCGTGCGCGCCGTGGCAGTCGACGCAGAGGGCCGCCTTGTCGTTCCCCTTCGCCATCACGGCGAAGTGCACGCCGTCCAGGGTCTTGGTGTAGTTCGCGAAGTGGCAACCCTTGCACTGCTCGTAGTAGGTGCGGGTCACCTCGCGGCGCGTCTTGAACTTGAGCGTGCCGGTGGCGTGGTCGCTGGTCTTGTCGGTGTGGCACTCCGTGCAGCGCAGCATCTCGCCGTGCACCGACTTGGCGAAGGCCTGCTGGTCCACGTAGAGCGACAGCTTCTCGCCGCTCGCCAGCTCGAACGTCTGGGACGGGTCGGTGTGGCAGCCGAGGCAGTCCTCCTGCTCGGCTGGGATCCCGGCCCATGCGGGGGCTGCCGCGAGGACTGCGAGCAGCGGGAACAGCGTCTTGGTCATTGGTCCCACCTGGAGGTGTCCGATGCGTCAATCCGTATATGCAATACGGATGGCGAATCTTCCTACCAGGGTAGCGCCGGATTGTCCAACCTCCAGGCTCCGGAAACTACGCAGGAAAAGACCTTTCACCGGCGGCGCGGCGACGCAGCCTGGCCGCGCAAAGATCGCGCCCGGCGGCGACCAACCTACCTTTGCGGCACGCAACTAATGGCCGGGATCAGGTCCCCGCACAAATTGAGCGCGGTCAATTGGCGTGGCGCCGCCGAGGGAGCCGCGGTCTCGGTCCCTCGCGCACGATCCGCCAGGCCGCGGAGCACAAGCCCGCCAGCATCGAGGCGATCCCGCAGATCGGGAGCAGGAGCACGTAGAGCGCGCCGGCGATCGCCGCGGCGATCGTGGCAAACGGAAGCAGGGCAAATCGCCGCAGAAAGCTCGACCAGCTCGGATCAGCCGCGCGCGTCGAGCCAGGCTCCGGTGCGACCGAAGGAGCCGGCTCGACGCAAGATGTGCGGGGCTCGGATCGCCCGAGGAGCCTGAGACCGCGAGCCATCGCCCTCCCCCCTCACGGCCGCAGGAACGCCTCGGCCAGCGCGCGCCAGCCTTCCTCGCCCAGCAGCCAGGGCGCGGGCGCGACCAGCGCGCCACCGTCGGCCCCGGCGAAGCCCAGCCGGTCCTCGACGAACCGGTTCCAGCGGGTCGCCTCCGCCTCCATCCACGACTCGGCCCGCTCGCCGCGAGGGAGCGCCGCCGCGGCCTCGTCCGACGGTGTCACCGCGAGGAGCCAGCCCCGGCCGTAGCCCTCCCGCCTCACCAGCGCCGGGTCGCGGATCACCGCCGCGTTCACGCCCGCCACGGTGCCGTCGAAGGGGGCCGGGATCTCGAGCGCGCGCCGGCCGCCGTAGAGCTTGGCCATCGGCTCGCCCCGCGCCAGGCGGGCACCCACCGGCGCGAGCTCGACGGCGGTGACGGCGGTGAGGAGCCGCTGGGCGATCCCGTCCAGCCCGATCTCGAAGGCCCCGTTCCCCTTGCGCCGGTGGAGCCAGAGGTGACCGGGCGCGTAGGCGAGGTCCGGCCGGAAGGGGACGCCGCCCACCTCGCGGATCCCGAGGGCCCGCTCGCGGCGCGTCGCCCGGCCCCGGAGGAACGCGGCGATCACCAGGGCGGGCACGACCAGCACCGCCACCATCGCGAGGAAGAGCCCCAGCCTCGCGAGCACGCCGACCCCGAACACGCCGATGCTGCGAAGGAACTCGATGGCGGTCTGCATGGCTTCCTCCCGGTGCTCCGTGGTCCCCCGGCTCGCTCCGCCCGTCCCTCCCCGGGTGGCGGTCCGGCCCTCGTCGGCCGGACCACCCCCGCCCGCTCCCGAGCCCGGCCGGGGCGAAGGGCCGGGCCCGCCCCCCTCACTGCGCGTGGCACATCGTGCAGTCGTCGAAGCCGAACGCCTGCTTGCCGTGGCAACCGCCGCAGGCCGCTCCCTTCTCCATCGCCGCGTGGGTGATGGCGGTGGCGCGCTTCTCGGTGGAGCGCCCCAGGATCCCGAAGCGCTCCGGGTGGCAGGTCAGGCAGGCGGGCTTGGCCGAGTCGACGTGCGAGTCGTGCCGGAAGGTCACCTGGCCCGGGCTGTCCCCGCCCGGCGGCATGGCCAGCGGGTGCGGGAGGTTCGGCAGGTCGCCCGCGCGGGCCAGGCCGCCGAGGAGGACCGCCGCCGCCGCGCCCAGGAGCATCCCCTTGCGAGTCATGGTCGTCTCCTCTCAGGTCCGGAAGAAGCTGCGAGCGAGGGCGTCCCAGCGCTCTCCGGCCAGCGCCTGGGCGATCCCGTGGATGGGCACGCCGCCGTCCTGCAGCACGCGGCCGAGCTCCGGGCTCATCTGCAGGGCGAGCCGCTCGGAGGCCTCCTCGAGCAGCCGCATCGCGGCGCCGTCGGAGAGGAGCTGGCGCAGGTTGGCCGCCAGGCGGGGGGCCTTCACCTTGAAGAGCCAGCCCCGGCCGTACGGGTCGTCGAGCGCGTCGGCCCGCTCGCGCGCCGCGGCGTTCACCGCCACCACCGTCCCGTCCACGGGCGAGATCATCGGCACCCGCTTCTCGCCGTCGCCGATGCTCAGCGCCGGCTCGCCCTGGGACACCTTCGCGCCCAGCCCGGGCAGATCGAGGCGGGCCGGCCCCACCAGCTTGTGGGCGAAGTCGTCGGCGCCGACCGCCACCAGCCCGTCCTCCTCCAGGCGGGCCCAGGTGTGCCCGGGGTGGAGGTGGACGCCGGCGGGGACGTGGAACCAGCCGGGCGCGGAGGGGCGGGACGCCCGCGCCGGCCGGGCGGCGGGGGCCGGGGGCTCGGCGACGCGGGCCGCGGCCACGCCGGCCTGGACCTCGAGGGCCGCGCCCTTGCCGCCCTGGACGTAGCGCCAGAACGGGATGAAGAGCAGGAGGTAGGTGACGGCCAGGCTGTACTCCATGAGCTTGGCGGGATAGACGGAGAGCAGATCGTAGGCCATGGCGTCCCCCTTCAGTGTTCCGCCGCGAACTTCGGGTCCTCGCGGAGGATGGGCATGCGGTTGACGACCCAGCGGAAGGCGAGGACGCCGAGGGTGACGAGGGTGAGGGAGACGGCGAACTCCATCCAGCTGGGGACGTAGCGGACGGGC
>DATKAL010000059.1:0-11887 GCA_035498135.1 Anaeromyxobacter sp. | reverse complement strand
CGTCCTCGCCCGGCTGGACGTCGATCGGGGCGATCCAGGCCACCCGCCGGCGCACCCCCTCGACCACCGGCGCGAGGTGGGCGAGGCCGCCGGTCAGCACCAGCGCGTCCACCTTCCCCTCGAGCACCGCCGCCATTGCCGCCGCGCTCTTCGCCACCTGGTAGCAGAGCGCCTCGACGAGGAGCGCCGCCCGGGCGTCGCCCGCGTCGGCCCGGCGGAGGGCCTCCCGCACGTCGCGGGTGCCGAGGTGGGAGTAGAGCCCCCCGTCCCCGAAGAGCCGCCGCCGGACGCCCCGGGCGTCGGCCCCGGGGGCGAAGCAGAGCTCCACCAGGGCGGTGGCGGGGACGCCCCCCGCCCGGTCGCCGGAGAAGGGCCCCTCGTCCATCGGGTTCACCACGTCCACCATCCGCCCGCCGGCCAGGGCGCAGAGGGAGACGCCCGTCCCCATGTGCACGAGCACCAGCCGGAGCTCGGCGAGCGGCCGGCCGGCTCCCCGGGCGTGGCGGCGCGCCACCGCCCGGAGGTTCAGGGCGTGGGAGAAGGCGCGCCGCTCGACGCCCGCCAGGCCGGTCACCCGCGCCACCGGTGCGAGCTCGTCCACCGAGACCGGGTCGACCACCAGGGCGAAGGCGCGATGGGGCGCCGCCAGGGCCCGGGCCATGGGCGCCCCGAGGTTGGAGGCGTGCTCGCCCCGCTCGGCCCGCTCGAGGTCGTCGAGCATCTCCTCGTCGACGAGCCACGCCCCCGCCTCGAGGGGCGGGAGGAGGCCGCCCCGCCCGGCCACCGCCTGGAGGTCGCCCGGCCGGACGCCGGCGAAGGCGAGGAAGGCCTTCGCCGCGTCGACGCGGTCCGGGAGCTCGTCGAGCACCCGGCCGGCGGGGCGCGCCTGCAGCTCGGGGTGGAGGAGCTTCTCCTCGCGCACCAGGGTCTCGCCGCGGTAGAGGGCGAGCTTCGTCGAGCCCGCCCCCGGGTTCACGGCCAGCACGAGCGGCTCAGGCACCGGTGCCTCCCGGGGCGGGCGCGGGGGGCGCTCCGGACCGGCCGGCGGCGGCCAGCACCCCCAGGGCGATGGAGTAGAGCTTGTCCTCGGCCTTCTCCACGCGGGAGGGGATGAGGATGGGCGCCCGGGCCCCGACGATCACGTGGGCCACGTGCCGGTGGGCGAGGTAGGTGAAGGCCTTCCCCAGCGCGTTCCCCACCTCGATGGTGGGGGCGAGGAGGACGTCGGCCCGCCCGGCCACCGGGTGGTCGATCCCCTTCTCGCGGGCGGCGTCGAGGGAGAGGGCGTTGTCGAGGGCGAGGGGGCCGGAGACCAGGCAGCCGGGCAGCTCGCCCGACGCGTTCATGGCGGCGAGCGCCTGGGCCTCGCGGGTGTGGGGCATGGCGTCGGTGGCGTTCTCCACCGCGCAGAGGCAGGCGACCCGCGGGCGCTCCACCCCGAGCTTTCGGAAGAGCTCGACCGCGTTCAGGAGGATCTCCTTCTTCTGCGCCAGGGTGGGGGCGACGTTGACGCCGCCGTCGGTGCACCCCACCAGGCGCGGCTCGGAGGAGATGGGGTGGTCGGCCACCAGCACGTCCGAGAGGAGGCGGCCGTCTCGGAGGCCGGCGGTCCGGTCGAGGACGGCGCGGAGGAGCTCGCCGGTCTGGAGGCGGCCCTTCATGAGGACGGTCGCCTCCCCCGCCCGGACCATGGCCACCGCCCGGCGGGCCGCCTCGGCGTCGTCCGGCACCGCCTCCAGGGCGAAGAGGGCCGGGTCCTCCCCGAGCGCCGCGAGGCGCGCGCGGATCCCTTCCTTCCCGCCCAGGAGGACCACGTCCGCGATCCGCTGCCGGCGCGCCAGCGCCGCCGCCGCGAGGGCGGTGTCGCTCTCCGCGGCCGCCACCGCCAGCCGGAGCGGCCCCCGCTGCCTGGCCTCGGCGAGCAACCGGTCGAGTGTCGGGATGGGAATCATCTTGCCCGTTCCGGTATCATGCCCCGTCCATTCGAGGGAGCGCCACGGCCGGCCCGCTTTTAGCCCGGGCCGGGACGGCATGCACGTCCCCCCGGCGCGGGGCCGGCTGCCCCCGAGGAGAATCGAACGCGATGGAACGGCGGCTACTCTCCGGCGACGAGGCGGTCGCGGCGGCGGCGCGGGACGCGGGGGTCCACCTCGGCACCGGCTACCCCGGCACCCCCTCCACCGAGATCCTCCAGGCGCTCTCCGAGCTGGGCGGGCGGGCCCAGTGGGCTCCCAACGAGAAGGTGGCCCTCGAGGTCGGGCTCGGGGCGGCCTTCGGCGGCGGGCGCGCCCTGGTCACCATGAAGCACGTGGGCGTGAACGTCGCCGCCGACCCGCTCTTCACCGCCGCCTACACCGGGGTGAGCGGGGGGCTGGTGGTGGTCACCGCCGACGACCCGGGGATGGCCTCCTCCCAGAACGAGCAGGACAACCGGCACTACGCGGTCGCCGCCGGCCTCCCCATGCTCGAGCCCTCGGACTCGCAGGAGGCCTACGACCTCGCCCTGGCCGCCTTCGAGCTCTCCGAGCGCTGGCAGCTCCCGGTCCTCTTCCGCATGACCACCCGGGTCTGCCACTCGAAGGGGATCGTCCGGCGCGCCGGGGGGCTCGCCGCCCCGCGCCCGCCGCGCTTCCAGCGGGACATCCCCGGGCGCGTCATGATCCCGGCCCACGCCCGCCCCGCCCACCGGCGCCTGCGCCAGAAGCTCGAGGGGCTCCGGGTGCTGGCCGAGTCCTCCGCCCTGAACGCCTGGACGACCGGGGACGGGAAGCTCGGGATCGTCACCGCCGGCGTCACCGCCCGGCACGTCCGGGAGGCCGCTCCCTCCGCCAGCCTGCTCGAGCTCAAGATCGTCTACCCGCTCCCGCTCGAGAAGATCCGGGCCTTCGCCGCCTCGGTCGAGCGCTGCGTGGTGGTGGAGGAGGGCGACCCCTTCTTCGCCGACGCCATCCGGGCGGCGGGGATCGCGGTCGAGTCGAAGCCCGACGCCTACCGGTTCGGGGAGCTGGACGTGCAGCGGGTCCGCCGGATCCTGGCCCGGGACACCGGGCCCGAGCCCGAGCCGCCCCGGGGGAAGCCGCCCGCCCTCTGCGACGCCTGCCCCTACCACCCGGTCTACGCCACCCTCCGCAAGCTCGACTGCATCGTGGCCGGCGACATCGGCTGCTACACGCTCGGCGTCCTCCCGCCGTACCAGGGAATGGACACCTGCGTGGCGATGGGGGCCTCGCTCGGGGTCGGGCTCGGGCTCCGCCACGTCCTCCCCGAGGGCGAGGCCCGCCGGGTGGTCTCGCTCATCGGCGACTCCACCTTCGTCCACTCCGGCCTGAACGGCCTCGTGGAGATGGTCTACAACCCACCCCCCACCGGCCACGTCCTCCTCGTCCTCGACAACGGGACCACCGCCATGACCGGGCAGCAGGAGCACCCCGGCACCGGCCGGACCCTGGACCACGAGCCGACCGGCAAGGTGTCGATCGAGGGGCTGGCCAGGGCGCTCGGGGTGCCGAACGTGGACGTGGTCGACCCGGTCGCCGACCCGCCCGGCTTCGAGAAGCTGCTCTCGAGCCGGCTCGCCAGCCGGCAGCTCTCGGTGATCGTGGCCCGCCGGCCCTGCATCCTGGCGGCGGCCGACATCCGGAAGTTCGAGAAGGCGGCGGAGGAGAAGCGGGCCCAGCTCGCCTGCGCCGCCTGCGCGGAGGCCGAGGATGCCTAGCGCCGGCGGGGTGGTGAACGTGGTCGTGGCCGGCCTGGGCGGGCAGGGGGTGATCAAGGCCTCCGACATCCTCGCCGACGTCGCCTTCCGGGCCGGGCTCGACGTGAAGAAGGCCGAGATCCACGGGATGAGCCAGCGCGGCGGCTCGGTCACCTCCGACATCCGCTTCGGGCCGAGGGTGCTCTCCCCCATGATCCCGGCCGGCGAGGCCGACTACCTGCTCGTGCTCGCCCCTTCGGAGGTCGAGGTCACCCGCCCCCTGCTCCGGGCGGGCGGGCTCCTCGTCCCGCCCGATGCGGTGGACGAGGCCCGGCTCCCGAACCGGCGGAGCCTCAACGTCGCCCTGCTGGGCGTCCTCGCCCGCGAGCTCGACCTCCCCGAGGCGCAGTGGCTGGCCGCCATCCGGGCCGCCCTCCCGGAGCGCCTCCACGTCGTGAACGAGACCGCCTTCCGGATGGGGCGGGAGGTCGTCCTCCCCCGCCCCTGAACCCCTCCCCGAGGAGCCCCGCGTGAAGACCCAGTGGAACGACGGCCAGAGCGGCTTCCACCCGGCCAGCGCGCCGGACTTCCTCCCCCGGCGCGAGCTCGCCGAGCTGCAGCGGGCCCGGCTCCGGGCGGTGGTGCGCCGCGCCCACGAACGGGTGCCCCTCTTCCGCCAGCGGCTCGAGGCGGCGGGGATCGCCCCCGAGGCGGTGAAGGACCTCCCGGACCTCGCGCGGCTCCCGTTCACGGTGAAGGCCGACCTCCGCGACACCTACCCCTTCGGCCTCTTCGCCTCGCCCATGGAGGAGATCGTCCGGCTCCACGCCTCCTCCGGCACCACCGGGAAGCCCATCGTGGTGGCCTACACCGAGGCCGACCTCCAGGTCTGGACGAGCGTGATGGTCCGGACCTTCGCCGCCTGCGGGCTCTCCAAGGGCGACGTGGTGCAGAACGCCTACGGCTACGGGCTCTTCACCGGCGGCCTCGGGGCCCACTACGGCGCCGAGGCCCTGGGCGCCACGGTGATCCCCATCTCCGGCGGGAACACCGAGCGGCAGCTCATGGTCCTCCAGGACTTCGGGGTGACCGCCATCTGCTGCACCCCGTCGTACATGGTCCACCTGATCGAGCGGGCCAAGGAGTCGAAGATCGGCTTCGGGAAGCTCAAGGTCGGGCTGTTCGGGGCCGAGCCCTGGTCCGAGTCGATGCGCCAGCACATCCAGGCGGAGAGCGGGATCCGGGCCCACGACGTCTACGGGCTCTCCGAGATCATCGGCCCCGGGGTGGGGATCGAGTGCCCGCGCCGCGACGGCCTGCACCTCTTCGAGGACCACTTCTACCCGGAGATCGTCGACCCGACGTCCGGCCAGGTCCTCCCCGACGGCGCCGAGGGCGAGCTGGTCCTCACCACGCTCTCCAAGGAGGCGTTGCCGATGATCCGGTACCGGACCCGGGACATCACCGCCCTCCTCCCCGAGCCCTGCCCCTGCGGCCGCACCCTGCGCCGGATCCGGCGCATCGGCCGCCGCTCCGACGACATGTTCATCATCCGCGGGGTGAACGTCTTCCCGTCGCAGGTCGAGACCGCCCTCCTCCAGGTGGAGGGGACCCTGCCGCACTACCAGATCGTCCTCACCCGCGAGAAGGGGCTCGACGAGATGGAGGTGCAGGTGGAGGTGACCCCCGAGGTCTTCTCCGACGAGATCCGGCGCCTCCAGGGACTGCAAGGGCAGCTCGAGGCCGCCATCGAGCACGTGCTCGGGATCCGGGTGAAGGTCACCCTGGTGGCGCCGCGCACCATCGCCCGCTCGGAGGGGAAGGCGAAGCGGGTGCAGGACAAGCGGAACATCTAGCGGGAGACCCCATGAAGATCCGCCAGCTGTCGCTCTTCCTCGAGAACCGCCCCGGCCAGCTCCGCGTCCCCTGCCAGGTCCTGGGGGAGGCGGGGATCGACATCCTCACCATGTCCCTCGCCGACACCCAGCAGTTCGGCATCCTGCGCCTGATCGTGAAGGACGTGGAGCGGGCCCGCGCCGCGCTGGAGGGGGCGGGGATGGTGGTGAACGGCACCGACGTCCTGGCGGCCGACGTCCCGGACCGGCCCGGCGGGCTGGCCGAGGTGCTGGCCGCCTTCGAGCGGGCCGGCCTGGGGATCGAGTACATGTACCCCTTCGGCGTCCGCGAGCGCGGCCGCCACGCCACCCTGATCTTCCGGCTCGAGGATCCCGACGGGGCGGCCGAGCTCCTCGCCCGGCAGGGCGTGAAGCTCGTCTCCGCCGGCGAGCTCTTCTCCCGGGCCTGACGCCGCGGGCGGCGCAGGCTCGGATCCGAGACGGGTGCCCCGACGGGCCGGCGGGGCGGGGCGGCGGCACGCCCCCCGTTCAGAAGGTGTTGAGCGAGGCGAGCTCGAGCTGGGTCGAGTTCCGCTGGTAGAGCGCGGCGGCGAGACGAGAGCTCATCGTTCCTCCGGACGGAAGGGCGGCCCGACGGTACCCGGCCCCGGCGGGGGCGCCAACCGGGCCTGCGCCGTCGCCGCCCGGGGCCCCGCGAGCGCCGCCGGAAGGAACGCAGCGCGTCATGCGAACTCGCAGGGGCCCCCTGAGGGCGTGGGGCGCGGTGCTTGCTTGACTTCCCGGTCAGGTGGACCGAGAGAGAGGTGTCGTCTTTTTTTCCCTGCACCGCACCGCGTTCCGTGACCCGTGGAGGCCGCATGTCGCTTCGCCTCAAGGCCATCCTGACCGCAGCGCTCGCCGTCTTCGCCGCCGGCTGCCACAGCGTGAAGCAGCAGGAGCCGAAGCAGAGACTCGTCATCGCGACGTACGCCTCGCCCGTCATCCCCACCCCGAACGACCTGGCGCTCCAGGCGGTCCCCACGCTCCCCCCGAGCGCGCAGCGCGACCTCCTCCAGTCCTTCGTGGACGCGGGCGGGTTCCCGTACGACCAGGCCCCGACCTTCACGATCCCGATCCAGGCCCTCAAGTACGACCCGGCCCAGGTGAGGTACGTGCCGGACACGCCCCCGACGGTGGACGTCACGACCATCACCGCCAGCACCTTCGTCCTCCTCAAGCTCGGGGCGCCCGGGCCGACGGTGGTCCAGGTCGAGCCGGCCGGCGCGCAGAGCCCGGGCGTGATCACCCTCGTCAAGACGGCGGACCCGACCACCGGCAGCCGGCGCCTCCCCTCCGGCCGCTACGTCTTCGCCCTGCGCGGCGGGCCGAACGGGGTGAAGACCATCGACGGGCAGCCGATCTCGGGCGACAGCGCCATCGCCCTCACCCTCCCGAACGTCGACCTCGCGAACCCGGCCAACCAGCCGCCGGGCGGCCTCCCCGCGGCGCTGGTCACGCAGCTCGAGGGCGTGCGGCTCGCGCTCTGGAACCCGATCAACTGGCAGGCGGTGAACCAGGGCGGGACCAACTACTGGACGCCCTACGTCGATCCCGACATCCAGCCCGCCTACACCGCGATCGACGCGGCCTTCCCGCACGCCGAGGTGGCGAGCCTCGCCGCCTTCGCCATCGCGCCCTCGCCCGGGCCGGTGGTGCTCGTGGACGCCGGCTCCGGCCAGGCGCCGCTCCCCATCGACCTGCTTCGCACCGGGCCGGTCGATCCCACCACCGGTGAGAAGACGATCGCCTTCAACGCCGCCTTCGGCCCGATCGCCGAGGGGCTCACCACCCTCTCCGGCTTCTCCACCACGGCGATGATGCTCGCCCAGACCTCGGTCCCGGTGGACGCGAGCACGGTGAACGGCGTGAACGTCTTCGTCTACAAGCTCGGGGCCACCCCCACGATGCTGGGCGAGCTCAAGGCCCTCGCCGACACGGGCGGAAACCCCTTCACCGCCCAGTACGTGGCGGAGCCGGATCCGATCGTGGTGGCGCAGGGTGACCCCATCGTGCCGGGGCTCCTCTGCCCGGTCGCCGGCGGCTGTTCGCTGGTGATCGGGCTCCAGCCCGGCGTGGGCGCGCCGCTCGCCGCGCTGGCCCCGCCCGGCACCGAGCCCCAGCAGATCCCCACCGCCTACCTCCCGCCGCTCGAGGAGAGCACGAGCTACGCGGTCATCGCCACCGACCGGGTGAAGGACATCACCGGCGCACCGCTCGCCAAGTCCACGGTGACCAAGATCCTGGTCGACTTCCCCCACCCGGTGGCGTCGAACGGCGTCTCCCTGGTCCAGGGGATCGACGACACGACGGCCACCGCGCTCCAGGCGATGAAGGACGAGCTGGCCCCGGTGCTGGCCGCGCTTCCGCCCGGCACCACCACCGCGAACGTGGCCGCCGCCTACACCTTCAAGACCCAGTCCATCACTCCGACCGCGCTCCAGATCGCGGCCATCCCGTACCAGAGCCCTGGCGCCGCGGTGGTGGCCGGCTTCACCCCCTTCGACACGGCCACCGTGGCCGCCGACTACGGGATCGGCGCGGCCTTCCTCCCGCCGGCGCCCGCCGGGCCCATCCAGGAGTTCCTGGAGGTCCAGCTCAACACCCTGAGCCTGCTCCTCGGCAGCCAGAACCAGGGGGCCTTCGATCCCGCCCACCCGACGCCGGAGATCGTGACCGCCCTGGTGGCGGTCCCGAACCCGCTCCTCGTCCCGCCCTGCCCGGGCGGCGTCCCCACCGCGCACTGCGCCCCGCTGGTCGTCTTCCGCCACGGGATCACCCGGGCCAAGGGGGACGTCCTCCCCATCGCCCAGGCCCTCACCGCCGCCGGCTTCGTGGTGGCCTCGATCGACGCCGAGAAGCACGGCGACCGCTCCTACTGCACCTCGGACGCGCAGTGCTGCTCGGCCCAGGTGGCGGCCCTCACCGGCTGCACCCCGTCCACCTGCGCCTTCAAGGCGAACTTCACCACCGCGGTGGACGTCGTGCCCGGGACCACCACCCCGCTCCCCATCGGCGTGTGCGAGTCCGCGCCGGGCGTGCGCGGGAACTACCTGAACAAGCGGATCGACTGCGCCACGCCCTTCCTCCCGGACGGCGTCACCCCGAACCCCGCCTGCCTCTCGAAGAAGGGCGTCCCCTACGTCTCCGGGAACGTCCTCCTCACCGAGAACTTCTTCCGCCTGCGGGACAGCTTCCGCCAGGACGTCATCGACGAGTCGGCGGTGATCGCCGCCCTCGCCCCCCCCGCCCCTCCGGCGTCCTACGCGGCGCTCGCCGCGCACCTGGCCGGGTACGCGGCCGGCGGGATCGCCATCGACCCGACCAAGGTCTACTGGGTGAGCCAGTCGCTCGGCTCGATCAACGGGGCGCTCTCGGTGGCGGTGAACCCGCGCATCTCCCGGGCGGTCTTCAACGTCCCGGGCGCGACCTTCACCGACATCGCCGCCAACCCCGACTCGCACTTCCACCAGACCCTGCTCGACCTCATCGCCCCGATCGCCGAGGGGAGCCCCGCCTACCTGCAGCTCCTCCAGGTGGCGAAGTGGGTCCTCGACCCGGGCGACCCGGCCAACTTCGTGCGCCACGTGATCCCGGGTGACCTCACCGGGCCGCTGCCGTTCCCCATGCCCACGAACCGGCCGGTCCTCACCCAGATCGCGCTCTGCGACAACACCATCCCGAA
Source organism: Anaeromyxobacter sp. (assembly GCA_035498135.1). Lineage (GTDB taxonomy): Bacteria > Myxococcota > Myxococcia > Myxococcales > Anaeromyxobacteraceae > Anaeromyxobacter. The sequence continues at coordinate 2,616 of DATKAL010000059.1, read as the reverse complement.
CGCCCAGAACCAGTACTTCTCCGGGATGCTCGGGCTGACGGTGCCGCTGGCCGGGGATCCGGGAACCGGGCGGGTCCAGTGGTACGTGAACTCGGCCACCACCGCGTCCTGCCCGACCGACGCGGTGACCCACGGGTTCCTCCTCGACGGCGCCATCCCCACCCTCACGGAGCAGGGGCAGGTGAACGCGGCCACCTTCCTCGCCGCGCCCGGCGACCTCGCCTCCACGGTCCGCCCCTAGAAAGGAGCCCACCATGCGCACGCTCAAGTCGCTGCTCCTCCTGGCGCTCCTCCTCCCCGCCCTCGCCCTGGCGAACGGCTACGACGTCCCGAACGTGAACCCGCGCGACCTGGCGATGGTCGGCTCGCTGGTCGCCGCCCAGAACGACGCCGAGGCCACCTACGCCAACGCCTCGGCGCTGGCGCGGATGGAGGGGTTCTCCCTCTCGCTCGCCGGGTCGATGCTGGATCTCAAGACCAGCTGGTCGGCGCCGGCCGGCTCCTACATGGAGGGCTCGCCTCCGGCCACGACCAAGTTCATGCCCGCTCCGCCGGTCTCGCTCTTCGCCTCCTACAGCGGGAAGCTGGCCGACCGCGGCGCCGGCGTCGGCTTCGGGATGAACATCCCGGGCGGCGGCAACGTGTTCTACGACAACGACTGGGCGGGCCGCGGCCGGATCATCACCGTGGACCGCAAGCTCTACGGCTTCTACCTGAACGGCGGGATCGAGGTGATCCCGCACCTCCGCGTCGGCGGCGGCGCCACCTACATCCACACCGAGGAGTACCTGAAGCAGGGCGTCCAGCCGAACGTGGACTGGTACGGCGAGCTCGCCACCTCGGGCGGCGGCTGGGGCTTCAACCTCTCTGCCGAGGGGGAGCCGATCCCCAGCATCCCCCTCACCATCGGCATCGACTACAAGCACAAGGTGCCGATGCACCTCACCGGCAACGCCCACTTCGTGGTGGGCGACCCGCTCCTCCAGCCGAACCCGGCCAACCCGAGCGCCGCCCCGCCCGTCGACCAGGGCGCCACGCACGACCTCACCTACCCGAACGTCATCAACGTCGGGGCGGCCTACCGCGTGATCGAGCCGCTGCTCGTCGCCTTCACCTACACCTACAACCGCTACTCCATCTACCAGTCCGACGTGTTCGTGGGCGACAAGGGCACGACCATCGAGGTGCCGCGCCACTACAAGGACGGCTACACCTTCCGGCTCGGCGGGGAGTACGACCTCACCAAGGAGGTCCAGCTCCGGGCCGGCGTGCTGCGGGACATCAGCGGCATGAACGTGGACTACTACTCGCCGACCTTGCCGGACGGGAACGTCTGGGCGGGGGCGCTGGGCGCGGGTTGGAAGATCCAGCCGGACCTCACGCTGAGTGGCGCCTTCTTCTACGCCTGGTTCGACACGGTGAAGCAGACCGGTACCCTGGAGCTGCCGGGCATCTACGACAGCCGCGCCTACATCGTCTCCCTCGGCGTGACCTGGCGAACGGACTTCGGGAAGAAGTAGCCGCCCGCGGCCCGAGGCCTCTCGCGGCCCCCGCGCTCCCCGGCGCGGGGGCCGTCTCGCGCGAGGGGCCTCGTCTACCAGCCGGCCCCGCGCCAGAGCTCGTCCGCGAGGAGCGCCTCGCGCTCCACCGCGCCGAGCTTCGGGAACGCCTCGAGGAGCGCGGCGAACGCCTCCCGGCGGAGCCCGTACGCCCGGGCCACCGCCACCTCGACCTCGGGCCGCTCCCCCCGCGCCCGGAGCCGCGCCGCCGCCGCCGCGCGGATCCGGCCGGCGATCCGCGGCGCGCCGAAGGCCGGGGCGGGGACGGCGCAGCGCCGGAGCACCCCCTGGGACACGTGGGCGGTGGCGAGCGAGGCGCGGACCTGGAGCTCGAAGGCGAGGCTGTTCACGACCGCGAGCAGGACCGGGAGCCGGTCCCGCCCGCCCCGCCGGAAGAACGCCACCCCGAGCGAGTTGCCGGTCACCGCGCCCGGGGGGAGCAGGGCGGCGTGCATCCGCCGCCGCTGGTTCGGACGGGACACGTCGCGCCAGGCGAGGCGGCGCTCCCGGACCGTGGCCGGGATCCGCCGGAGGGAGGGATCGACGAAGAGCGGCGGGTCGGGCCGGAGCTCCCAGGGGAAGACGTGGCGCCCCTTGAGGAACGGGACGCCCCGCCCCGCCGGGGCGAGCGCCTCGCCGATCCGGGTCTCGTCGAGCTCGCGCCCGAGCCAGAGGCCGGTGCGGGCGTCCTCCTCGAGCGAGGAGAGCGGCGGGTGCTCGCGGGCGAGCCCCGCGGCGAGCGCCGCCTGCTCCCCCCCGACGGCGAGCGGGAGCGGGGCGGCGAGCGACTCCAGCCGGAGGACGCGGCGCTCGAGGAGCCCCTGGTCCGGCCCGTGCCGGGCGAGCGAGAGCGCCGCGGTCGGGCCCGGGGCGCGGCCCAGGCAGAGGAGGACGGGCTGGTCCACGCCCTCGAAGAGCCGCGCCTCGGCCGGGAACCAGTCGATCGCCTCGACGCGGAGCGCGCCGAGGAAGGCCTCCCGGAACGGGGCGGAGGCCTGGTCGGCGAAGAGGCTCGCGGGGAGGACGATGGCGAGCCGCCCGCCCCGGGCGACCAGCG
>DATKAL010000058.1:0-14075 GCA_035498135.1 Anaeromyxobacter sp. | reverse complement strand
GACGGGAACCTCTACGTCGTGGACATGCTCAACTTCCGGGTGCAGGTCTTCGACCCCGAGGGCCAGCTCGTCACCATGTTCGGGATGCCGGGGGCGGGGGAGCCGGGGACGTTCGACAAGGCCAAGGGGGTCGCGCTCGACGGGTTCGGGAACGTCTACGTCACCGACAGCCAGCAGGGGACGGTCCAGATCTTCAACCCCGCCTACCAGCCCCTCCTCACGTTCGCCGGGCGCGCCACCCTCCCCGGCTACCTGCTCGTGCCCGGGGCGATCGCGATCGACGCCAGGAACACCATCTACGTGGCCGACTTCGCCGGGGGATCGGTGAACGAGTACCAGCTCATCAACACCACCGCGGAGGACAGCTTCCTCGCCCCGCCGGAAGGGAAGGCCGAGGCTGGGGGTCCCACGACCAAGTGAAGCGGGGAAAACCCGCACCCCTGGGTGATAAGCCCCATGTGGTTCTGAGATAAGTACAGGAATCGAGGCAGCTTGGATCCCTGACCCCCTGGAATGGCCGTTGCAGATCGATCGCCGCAACCACGACCCAGGGGGCCGAGCCAGCCTGAACGGCCGACGGCCTGGATTCTCGAAAGGATCTTCGAAATGAAGAAGGCACTCGTCGCCCTCTCGCTCGCCGCCCTCGCCTCGACGGCGATGGCCGCCATCCAGAACGGCCCGCACGACCTCTCGGCCGGCAGCATCAACTCCAGCAAGTATCCGGGCGGCCTCCTCTCCTCCTGCCAGTACTGCCACGCCGCCCACCACTCCAACACCACCGTCGCCGGCGTCCCGCTCTGGAACCGCGTCGCCAGCCCGGCGTTCGCCGCGACCTTCACGCCCTACACCTCGAACACGGTCAGCAGCTCGAACCCGCCCGGCGCGAACTCGATGACCTGCCTCTCCTGCCACGACGGCGTGACCGACATGGGCGCGACCTACACGGGCACGAAGGGCTTCGCCGCCGCCACCCCCATGATCGCCGGCACCACGGGCAACACCCAGGCCGTGATCGGCAAGGACCTCACCAGCTCGCACCCGGTCGGTATTCGGTACGTCCCGAGCAGCACGTTCAACGCGGTGGCCTCCGTGCTCGGCGCCGGCATCCGGCTCTACGGCGCGACCCAGACGGTCGAGTGTGGCTCCTGCCACGATCCGCACGGCAACGACTATGACTTCCTCCCGGGCGGCGCGAGCCTCCTCCGGGTCGCCGAGACGGCCCTCTGCAGCACCTGCCACAACAAGTAGCCGTCCATCGCAGCCTGTGAACCGAGCGGGGACCGGGAGACCGGCCCCCGCTCTCGTTTCAGCGGCCGGGCGCCGGGGCCCTCACCTTGACCCGCCCGCCGTCGCGCTGCTACGCCCATCGCGCGATGCGCCTCCCCCGCCTCGACGCCGCCCGGGCCTGGGCGCTCGCCGCCGCCCTGGCCGCGGCGCTCGCCTACGCGCCCACCCTCGGGAACGGCTTCGTCTTCGACGACGGCGTGGTGATCGTCCGGAACCGCCTCCTCCGCTCGCTCGACCGGCTGCCGGAGCTGGTCTCCTCCACCGAGTGGGGGGGCGCCGGGATCGAGGTGCGGGCCTGGCGCCCCCTGACCGCCCTCACCTACGCCCTCGACCACGCGGTGGGCGGCCTGTCCCCCTGGAGCTACCACCTCTCCAACGTCCTCCTCCACGCCCTCGCCGCGGCGCTGCTCGTGGGGGTGGGCGTCCGGCTCGACCTCACCCCCGCCGCCGCCGGCCTCGCCGGGCTGCTCTTCGCCCTGCACCCCATCCACGTCGAGGCGGTGGCGAGCGTGATCGGGCGGAAGGACGTGCTCGCCGCGTTCTTCGCCTTCGCCACCCTCCTCCTCCACCGCCGGGCCCTCGCCCGCGGCGGCGCGAGCCTCGCCTGGCCCGTGCTCACCTTCTCCGCCGCCATGCTCTCCAAGGAGAGCGGCGTCGTGACCCTCGGCCTGGTCGCCCTCACCGACCTGGCCGGGCGGGACTCCGCGGTACCCGGCCCTCCCCGGCGGCGGGTCGCCCTTTACGCCGCCTACGTGCTCGCCCTCGCCGGCTACCTGCTCCTCCTCCGGGCGGTGACCGCCCACGCCAGCCCGGAGGTGCCGTTCGAGGACAACCCGGTCGCCTCGGCGCCCGCCACGGTCCGGGTCCTCACCGCCATCGTGGTCATCGGCAAGGGGCTCGCGCTCCAGCTCCTCCCGCTCGGCCAGTCGCCGGACTGGTCGTTCGACGCCATCCCGCTCGCCACGCGCCTCGGGGATCCCCGGTTCCTCCTCACTGCGGCGGCGCTCGCCGCCTGGCTCGCGGCAGGGCTGGCCCTCCGCCGGCGGGCGCCGATCGCGCTCCTCTCCCTGGCCTGGTACGCCTGCGCGCTCCTCCCCGCCTCGAACCTCCTCTTCCCCGTCGGGACCCTCTTCGGCGAGCGGCTCCTCTACCTCCCGGGCGCTGGGCTGGCCCTCGCCGCAGGCGCCCTCCTCGCCTGGGCCGCGGCGAGGCTCCCGCGGCCGGCCGCCCTCGCCGCCGGCGCCGCCCTGGCCGTGGCCCTCTCGGCGGCCACCGTCCGTTACGGCCTCGCCTGGGGAGACGAGGAGCGGCTCTTCCGGCTCGGGGCCCGGAGCGCCCCCGCCTCGAGCAAGGTCCACCACAAGCTCGGGAGCCTCCTCGCCCGCGCCGGCCGCCGGGAGGAGGCCCTCGCCGAGCTGGACCTCGCCCTCGCGATCTCGCCACGGAACGCGCGCGCCCAGGCCTCCCGGGCGGCGCTGCTCGACCTCCTCGGCCGGCGCGAGGAGGAGGAGCGCGCCTGGCGGGCGGTCCTCGAGGCCTCGCCCACCGACCCCGACGCCCTCCACGGCCTCGGGGCGCTGGCGCGCGACCAGGGGCGGCTCGAGGAGGCGGCGGTCCTCTGGCAGCGCGCCCTCGCCGCGGCGCCGTTCCACGCCCCGTCCCTCGCCGACCTCGCCGGCTACCACCTCCTCCGCGGTGAGAACGCCCTCGCCGAGGGGCTCGCCGAGCGGGCGGTGGACGCCGACCCCGCGGAGCCGAGCGCCTGGTACGACCTCGGGCTTCTCCGGCGCGCCCGCGGCGACGAGGCGGGCTCCCGGGCGGCGTTCGAGCGCTTCGTCGCCTGCGCCGGGGAGGCCTACGCCGCCGAGGCCGAGGAGGTCCGGCGCATGCTCGCCGGGCGCCCCGGCGGCTGACGGCGCGCGTCAGCGCTTCCGGTGGACGGCGTCGTCCGGCTTCCGGGCGCCGTGGCGCTGGTGGCAGCGCAGGCACAGCTCCCGGAAGGCGAGCCGCAGCCCGTGCGGGCGGGCCGCCGGGTCGTGGGGATCGTGGCAGGTGTGGCAGGCGACGAAGCCGCCCGCCATCAGCGGCAGCCCCTCGGGCGGCGGCTCCTGGACCACCCGGAACGGGTGGCGCATCCGGGAGGCGTCGTGGCACTGGGCGCAGAGGGCGATGGGGTCGCCGACCACGACCTGCTCGCCCGGGCCGTGGCAGCGGAGGCAGTCGGCTTCCGGGCCGGGGCCGTGGGGGTTCAGGTCCCCGAGCCACGGCACGCCGGGGATCGGCGAGTCCCCCCGGGCCGCGCCCGCCAGGAGCGCGAGCAGGACCGCGGCACGGCGCACGCGCTAGCTGGCCTTCCGCCGGGCGTGGAGCGAGGGTCGGCCGCCGCTGATGTCGGCGGCCTGGATCTCGGCGATCATCGTCCGCACCGCCTCGGGCATCTGCGCGCCGCTCGCCATCCGATGCATCTCGTGGCCGAGGTAGCTGTTCTCGATGAGGAGCTTCAGGACCTTCACCATGAAGCTGCGCTTCTCCGGGGTGAGGCGGCCCAGGTTCTCGAACTTGTCGCGGAAGAAGTGGCCGGTGGCCCGGTGGAGCTCGGACTGCATCTCCTCCATGGTCATGTTGTCCGGCTTCATCACCGGCTCGACCAGGTTGTAGCGGCGGTAGTCGCGGGTGGCGATCCGGGAGTCGAGCTGGGGCGCGATGTCGGCGTAGGGCCAGGGGGTGAGGGCGAGGAAGAAGGCCATGTCGGGCGCGTACCACTTGGCGAGCTCGACGGTCTTGCGGATCGAGGTGGCGGTCTCCTCGGGCGTGCCGAGCACGAACGAGGTCTCGGAGATCATGCCGTGGGCGTTGATCAGCTCGATGGCCCGCTTCGACTCGTTGACCTTGATGTCCTTCTGGTACAGGTCGAGGGTGGACTGCTGGGTCGACTCGACCCCCACGTAGATGTGGGAGACCCCGGCCCGGACGTACTTCGGGAGGATCGCCTCGTCGCGGAGGATGTCGTCGACCCGGGTCTCCATCAGGAGCTCGACGCCGGTGCCGCGCTCGGTCATCAGGTCGAGGATCCGCTCCCAGCGGCTCCGGTTCGAGGTCGGCGTCTCGTCGGAGAGCATCGTCACCCGCACGCCGTACCGGTCGCGCAGGAGCTCCAGCTCCTCGACGAACTTCAGCGGATCCCGCCCGCGCCAGGTGCGGGCCCAGAACTTCTGCTGGGAGCAGAAGGAGCAGCGCTGCCCGCAGCCCCGGGCGGAGCTGGCGATCGCCAGCCGTCCCTCGGGCCGGGGCCGGTAGAAGTAGAGCGGCCAGTCGATCAGGTCCCAGGCGGCGGGGAGCGCGTCGAGGTCCGGCTCGAACGCCCGCGGCGGCCCGGAGACCGGCACGCCCCCCTTCCGGAAGGCGAGGCCGGGGATCCGCTCGAACCCCTCCCCGGCGGCCACCGCGCGCACCAGATCCGCCAGGGTCCGCTCGCCCTCGCCGCGCACCACGAAGTCGACGTCCGGGTCGTCGCGGAGGATCTGCTCCCAGCAGAAGGTGGCGTGGACGTTGCCGATCACCGTCCGCACCGCCGGGTTCCAGCGCTTGGCGGTCCGGCAGATGAGGCGGGCGTCCGGCTCGGTGGCGGTGATGGCGGTGGTCCCGACCACGTCGGGGCGGAACTCCTCGATCACCCGGGCGATGTCCTCGTGCGACGCGAACAGGCTCATCGCGTCGTAGATCCGCACCTCGGCGCCCGCCTCGCGGGCGGCGCCCGCGGCGTAGACGAAGCAGAGGGGGAGCCAGACGCCAGCCGCCTCCACCACCCCCGAGTGGTAGGGGGAGGTGACGAGCAGGACCCGAGGGCGGGAGAGCATGCGGGGGGCTCCTCCGAGTGCGGAAATGGATCGCAGAGCAGATGACTCTAGCACGGCCCGGACCATCCCTTGATCATGAACTGCCTGGGTTTTTCCGCCGAGCGAGGCGCAAGTTGAGCGGGATCAAGACGCGTCGCCGCACATCTTGCGGAGCCCCGAGCACCCATTCCCCACGGCGGACGCATGTTCATCCCGTGGCCCGGGACTTGCTCCCTTCCCCGGGATCCGCCCGCCCGTGGTACGAACGAGGCCGCGCCATGAAGGAAAAGCTGACGGTCCTCAACGCCTTCGTGCACGACGTGGCGACGGGCACCTGGCTCTCCACCCTCGTCCTGCTCACGCTCCTTCACCGCCAGGCGCGGGCTCCCGAGTGGGCGGCGGCAGCCGCGCTCGTCCCGCCGCTCGAGGCCAGGTTCCTCTGGCTCACCTGGGCGAGCCTGGGCGTGATCGTCGCCACCGGCCTGGTGCGGATGCTGACCTGGAAGGTCTTCGGCTGGACGGGCGACGTCGAGGCGAGCCGGATCCGGCTCCTCAAGGTGAAGCACGCCCTGCTCGGCGTGGTCTTCACGGCGGGGACGGCGTGGCAGGCCTGGCTGGTCTACGCGGCGTGAGCCTCCCCCGGGTCCTCGGTCGCGCGCCGCGCGTCGCCGCCGCGCTCTGGGGCCTGCGCCGCTCCCGCCCGACCTTCGCCAGCGTGAACCTGCTCAACCGGTGCAACCAGGCCTGCCCGATGTGCGCCGTGCGCCAGGGCCCGGACGACCAGCTCCCGCTCGTCACCCTGGCCCGGGCGTTCGCCGCCCTCCGTCGCGGCGGGGTCCGGGTGGTCGAGCTCTCGGGTGGCGAGCCCTTCCTGCGGCGGGACCTCGGCCGGGTGATCGCGGCCCTCGAGGCGGAGCGACTCCTCTTCAGCCTCAACACCAACGCCACCGCCCTCCACGAGGACGGGCTGGCGGCCCTCCGCGGCGCGGCCGGCCTCGTCCAGGTGGCGGTCAGCCTCGACTCCCTCGACCGCGAGCGCTACCGGCTCCTCCGCGGGCGCGACCTGCTGCCCTCCGCGCTCGAGGGGCTCGACCGCCTCCAGACGGCCGGGCTCCCAGCGCCGCTGAAGCTCAACCTCGCCCTGAGCCGGCACAACCACGCCGAGGCGCCGGCCCTCCTCGCCTTCGCCGAGGCGAAGGGGCTCTTCCTCTCGGTCTTCCCGGTGAACCAGGGACCAGGAGCCCACCGCAGCGCCGGGTCGCTCTTCGCCGCGAGCCCCGCGGAGCGGGCCGCCATGGCGGAGGCCTTCGATCGGCTGGCCCTCCTCCGGCGGCGCGGAGCGCCGCTCTGGGAGCCGGCCCGGTTCTACCGCACCGCGGCGGCGTTCCTCCGCGGGGAGCCGCTCCCGCCCTGCGGGGCGGGCCGGCTCTACCTGGACGTCCGCGCCGACGGCGCGGTGGCGCCCTGCGTGGAGCTGCCGCCCGTCGCCACGCTCGCCGGGCTGGAGGACGGGAGCGCCTGGGCGGCCCTGGCCGGCGCCGAGGGCGCGGCGGCCCGCTGCCGCGCCGAGACCCCCTGCTGCTACACCTGCACCGTCGGCCTGGCCGAGACCGCCCGGCGGCCGGTCGCCTTCGCCCTCGAGTCGGGCCGGGTCCTGCTCCAGGCCGCGGTCCGGCGCCGGCTGGCGCGGGTGCGCGCATGAGCGGCGCGCCGGTGGTGGTGGCCGGGGCCGGCCCGGCCGGCCTGGCCGCGGGCCTGGCCCTGGCCCGCGCCGGGCGGGCGGTCAAGGTGCTCGAGGCCTCCGACGGCGTGGGCGGCCTGGCCCGCACCATGGAGCGGGACGGCTACCGCTTCGACGTCGGCGGGCACCGCTTCTTCACCCGCGTCCCCGAGGTCCGGGCGCTCTGGCGGGACCTGCTCGGGGACGACCTCCTGGTGCGCCAGCGCCGCTCGCGGATCCTCTTCCGCGGCCGGTTCTTCGACTACCCGCTCACCGCGGGGAGCGCGCTCGCCGGCCTGGGGGCGGCGGAGGGGCTCCGGATCGCCCTCTCCTACGCCCGCGCCCGACTCCGCCCCGTCCGCCCCGAGGCGAGCCTCGCCGACTGGTTCACGAACCAGTTCGGGCGGCGGCTCTTCGAGACCTTCTTCCGGCCGTACACCGAGAAGGTCTGGGGGCGGCGCTGCGAGGACCTGGCGGCGGAGTGGGCGGCCCAGCGCATCCAGGGGATGTCCCTGCGGGCCGCGCTCGCCGACATGCTGCGGCGCGGGTCGGGCGGCCAGCGGACGCTGGTGACGGAGTTCGAGTACCCGCGCCTCGGCCCCGGGCTGCTCTGGGAGCGCATGCGCGCCGAGATCGAGCGGCGCGGGGGCGAGGTGCTGCTCCGGCACCGGCTCACCCGGGTCCACCACGAGGGCGGCGCGGTCCGGGCCGTGGAGGCGGTGAGCCCGGCCGGCTCCCTGCGCCTCGAGGCGTCCCACCTGGTCTCCACCCTGCCGCTCCGCGATCTGGTCGCCTCCCTCTCCCCCGCGGCCCCCACCGAGGTCGCGGCCGCGGCCGCCGCCCTCGCCTACCGCGACTTCCTCCAGGTGGCGCTGGTGCTCGACGGCCCCGAGCCGTTCCCGGACACCTGGCTCTATCTCCACGACCCGGGACTGCGCGCCGGGCGCATCCAGAACTTCCGCGCCTGGAGCCCGGAGCTCATCCCCGACCCGGCCCACGCCTGCCTCGGGGTCGAGTACTTCTGCAGCCGAGAGGACCCGCTCTGGCGGCTCCCCGACAGCGCGCTGGTCGAGGTGGCGCGCGAGGACCTGGCGGCGCTGCGCCTCCCCCCGCTCGGCCCGGTGCTCGCCGGCCACGTGGTCCGGATGCGCGACGCGTACCCGGTCTACGACGACGGGTTCCGCGCCCGCCTGGCGACCATCCGGGCCGGCCTGGCCCCGCTCCGGAACCTCCTGGTGGCGGGGCGGAACGGCACGCACCGCTACAACAACATGGACCACTCGATCCTGACCGGGCTGGTGGCCGGGCGGCGCGTCCTCGGGGCTCCGCTGCCGCCTCGCCGCTCGCGGATCGGCAAGGGCCCCTCTGGCCCGGCGCCCCACCGGGGCGACGGCGAGCGCCTCGAGTCGCACGGCGGGTAGGTCCCGAGATGCGCCTCGAGCAGAGCCCGCCGCACGCCCGCCTTCGCTGGGCCGCTGCCCTCACCGCGCTGGCGATCACCCTCGTCCCGTGCCTGGACGCCCTCGGGCGGGCCTCCCGTTCCCCCGCCCGGCTCACCCCGGCGCCCGGAAGCGCCCCGTGGGTCATGGTCCCGGACGCGGCCAGCGCCTACCGCCTGATGAGCGCGGCGGGCGTTCGCGGTTGCTGGCTGGTGGTCCTCACGGGGCGCTGGTCCCGGCCCCGGAGCCTCTGGAGCAGGCCCCGGCCGGGCGAGGGCTTCGCCGCGGCGGCGGCGCGAGCGCGGGCGGTGGTCGACGCGGACGGCGCGCTGTTCGCCCTGGCTCGCGACGGGATCGCTCGTCGCCTGGACCTCGTGATGCCGCCGGCCGTCCTCGAGCGCCGCATGGCCGAGGTCGCCGGGCAGAAGGGGCTCGCCGTCCGGGAAGGGGGATTCTCGCTCCCCTACGACGCCCTGGAGCGTCGGTTCTCCGTTCCCGACGCCTTCGCGGCACCGCGCGAGAAGGTGGTGGTCCTGGTGGAGCCGTCCTTCTTCCAGGAGGGCGCCCCGGCGGAGGCCGCGTCCTGGCTGGCCTCCCGTGGCACCCAGGTCGAGCTCGGGCTGATCGCGACGGACGACGGGCAATCGACGGCGGCGCAGCGCGCGGCCGCCCTTGCCCTCGGCGACGCCGTCGGGGCCGCGGCGCCCGGGGGCCCGCCGTGACCGCTCCGCCGGGCGCCAGCTTTCCCCGATCTCCGACGGCGAGCGTGACGCGCCTCCTCATCGCCCTGACGGCGCTCGCCCTGCTCATGCGCAGCATCGGGCTGGGTGCCCAGGTCCTCGCCCCCGACGACGTCGCCGTCGGGATCACGGCCCACAGCTTCGTCGAGCGGGGATGGCCCGAGCCGACGATGTGGAACCACCCCCGGCTCCGGGATCTGCTCGTCTACCTCTCGCTGCACGCGCTCGGCGACGGGGCGTGGGGCCTCAAGCTCTGGAGCGTGCTCCTCGGGACGCTCTCCGTCCCGGCGACGGCCGCGCTCGTGCTCGCGCTGGGTGGGGGGATCGGCGCCGCGGGGGTCGCCGGGCTCCTCGTCGCGCTCGATCCCCTGCACCTCGACTTCTCCCGGCAGGCCATCAACGACGTCTACCTGGCGTTCTTCCCGGTCGCGGCGATCCTCGCCACCCTGCGCTACCGGGCTCGACGGCGCCCTGGCTGGCTCGCCGTGGCCGGGCTCATGCTCGGCCTGGGGCTCGCCTCCAAGTGGGGTGCCGCGTTCCCCGTCGGAGCCGCCGCCGCCGTCGTGTGGGTCGAGGCGCTCGGGGCCGAACGCTCGGCTCGAGGCCGGGCGGCGGAGACCACGCTGTTCCTCGCCTGCCTCGTGATCCTGCCGCTCGCCGTCTACCTGGCGACGTTCCTCCCCTGGTTCGCCGCCGGCCACGACCTCCCGGAGTGGCTCGGGCTGCAGCGGGCGATGGCCTTCGAGACCGCCACGCACACCGGCTATCCGGGATCGAAGCGACCAGGCTTTCCGGGCGAGATCCTCTCCCCCATCCGGTGGTTCGCCGCGCCGACCTGGTTTGTCTCCCACATCCCTCCCGAGACCGGCTCCGAGCGGATGCGCCTCCTCGCCGGGGTCGGGAACCCCGCGACCTGGATGGCCACGCTCCCCTCGCTCGCCTGGGCGTCGAAGCGCTGGCTCAGAGACCACGATCGGGCCGCCGGCTGGCTCGCCCTGCTCTTCCTCGCCGCCTGGCTACCCTTCGTCGTCGTCCGGCGGCCGATCTGGCCCAACTCCGCGATCGGCGTCCTGCCCTTCGCGTTCGCGCTCGTCGCCTGGGCCGCGGTCCGGCTGCACTCCCGGCTGCCCTGGCCGGTCCGGGCATGGGGAGCGCTCGCCGCGCTCCTGGCGGCCCTCCTGTGGTGGCCGGCGGTGGGCGTGGAGACGCCCGTCATGGAGCGGACCGTCCGGGCGCTGGTCTCGCCGGCCGCGCTCGAGCCACCCCCCTCGCCCTGACCGACGGGGGGCGGTCGTCACCGCCCGCCGGCCGCGCCCGGTGAGCTCGCCCCCGGTCCCGTCGGCGCCTCGGCGCCTTCGGGCGTCGGCAGGCCATGAGCCGCCCGCGATCTCAGCTGCACGGGGGGCAGCTTCCTGCCCACCGCGGGCGGCTCCCTGAACTCGATCTGGGCGATCTTCAGCTTGCCCTCCTCCCTCACCAGCCGGTAGCGGATGGCGTAGGAGTCGAGCGAGTCATCGCCCACCTGCGTGCCGGTCCGGAGCGCGAGATCGCGGTAGTGCCACCGCTCCCGCGTGTCCACCAGGAACCCCTCACCGTCCACCCGCACCGATTCGAAGCGGATGTCGAGGAGCTGCGAGTCGAGCAAGACGCCCATGTCCTGCTTCACCCCGATGAGCCCGGTGAGCGTCCGCCCCTGCGCCTCGGTGACGAAGGGGTCGACGATCGTCTCGTCGGAGGACCGGTACGCCTGGACCAGCTTCACGAGGTAGTTCGCGACCGCCGCTCGCGCCTCGTCCTCGCCCGAGCGCCGACAGGAGGCCAGGAGCAGCCCCGCGAGGAGGAGCGCACACGTTCGACCCATGTTCCACCCACCCGCGCAACGGGTCCGAGCGCACGGCGTCGGCCCGTACCGGAAGGGCGCGATTCTCCGCTCACGCCCCGCACGAGGCAAGGCGCGCGCCCCTTCATCCCGGGAAGCCCGGCGGCGATGCGCCTCCTCCGATCGCCGTCTACCAGGCCTCCGACCTGGCGGTGCCCGTGTGATCGCAGCCAAGCGAGCTGTTCGCCTGGAAGCTGCTGCTGCCGTTCATCTCGCCCGTCGCCGGCTTCGTGATCGACGCCAGGTTCGCGTACGGGTTGACCTGGTACCGGGCCGGCGCCTTCGGGGTCAGGACCAGGCGCGAGATCTTGCCGCCGTGCGGCACCCGGATGTGGCAGTACACGCACGCGAAGCGGCCGTTGTGATCGCTGCCCTGACCTCGGAAGGTCGCGTGGATCCAGTTGGCCGTGGCCGCCGTGGTGCCGGCCGAGCCGCCCATGTTTCCGTGGCAGTTCCGGCAGAAGAGGCCGTTCACGGTCCCGAGGTTGGTGCTCGTGCTGTTCAGGTCGAAGAGCGTCCCCGTCGATCCCCCGTTCTGGCTGGCCAGGGTGTAGGGCCAGGCCTTGTTCACCCCCGCCAGCATGAACTTGATCGCCGAGCCGTGCGGCCCTTGCGAGGCCGGCGCGACCGAGTCGTTGTTGTGACAGTCGGTGCAGGTCATGAGATCGCCCGGCCGCCAGCCGTTGACGAGCCGGTAGGGCTGGATCTGGCTCGAGCCGTTGACCCCCGGATCGGTGACGGGGAGGGCCCGCGCGATGGGGTGATAGGAGCCGTTGTTCGGGTTGAACTCCTGGGCGACGTCCGTGAAGCCGGCGGTCCCGGTGACCCAGCTCGTGACGTTGGCGTTGGCTCCGGAGTGGCACTTGAAGCAGACCTGCCACTGCGCGGACGCGGTGACGAGGGCCGCGGTGGTGGAGCTCGGGGTGTAGCCCCCACTCGCCACGCCCGCCCAGGTGGTCGAGCCCCAGGTCGCCACCATGACGCCTCCCGCGCCGGTGAGCGCGTCGGGGCGCTTCACGATCCGGTAGACGCTCGTCGCGTCCGGGACGGGCGAGAACGACCCGCTCACGGTGAGGGCGGTCGCGGTGTTGGACGCGATGGTGAGCGCCGCCTGCCCCGCGCCCGTCCCCGACTGGATCACGACGGTCCAGCCGGCCCACAGGTTCGTGGACCAGGCCTTCGTGGTGTCGGTCAGGACGGTGGCCGTCGCGGAGCTGACGTTGCCGCCGTTGGTGCGGGCGCCGATGGCGTACCCCGCTCCCGCGCCGGGAGCGGTCGTCACGGCAAGGAACGTCAGGACCGTCGCGGAGTTCGCGGTGATCTGCGAGGCCTGGCCGACCCCGGTCCCGGACACGATCGTGACGTAGTACCCGGCCCACTGGTTCACGGCCCAGGCCTTGGTCGAGTCGGTGAGGGTGGTGGTGGTGCCGACCGCCGAGGCGGTCCCGCCGTCGCTCCCGTTGCCCGGGCCGGCGCCGTGCGGCGAGTGGCAGTCGGCGCACTCGACGTGCTTGTTGGCCGCGATGTAGGCGCGGTTCTCGTCACTCGACGGGAGGTGCAGCCCCGCGTAGCCGGCCACGTTGTGCCTGCCCACGGTCTTCTGGAAGGCCGCGTAGAGGCCCTCGGCCTGCGGTGACATCGACGTCGCGCCGTACCAGTCCTTCCCGGCGGTCGGCTTCACCGTCCCGCCCACGGCGTCGGTGGTCTTGCTGTGGCAGCGGAAGCACGCCGCCTCCTCCAGCGGACCGCTGGTCTGGGTCGAGCCGAGCTGGGCGGTGAGCGAGGTGATGGTCGAGTTGTGGAGCCCGAACTTGTTGGTCGAGGTCTGCAAGGTCTCCGTCATCGTGTCGCCGTGGCACTTGCTGCAGTTGGCGACGAAGGTGGTCGTCAGCGTCCCGCCGAAGGTGGAGGTCGGGTTGTTGGCGCCGTAGTTGTGGACCGAGCCGGCGTAGGCGGTCTCGTTCACCACCGCGGTCTTCGTGGTGCTCGCCAGCGTCCCGGTGTACCCGCCGTCCGCGTACGCTCGCGTCTGCTCCACCTGGTGGCAGGAGGTGCAGATGCCGTTCCCCACGCCGGTGAAGTCGGTGGCGGCGTAGGTCGTGCCGTTCGCCACCGCCGGGGCGGCGGTGATGCTGGTGCGCAGGTTCTTCGCCCGCCCGCCGTTGGTGGTGTTCAGGTCGGGCCGGAAGAAGTTGTGGTCGACGTGGCACACCAGGCAGTTGCGGTTGGTGTCTGACGTGGTGCCCAGCGTCCGCCCGGCGATGGCCGCCGCGGTCGGGTTCGCGTTCTGCATGTAGTGGTGGTGCGTCCCGGAGCCGGTGCCGTTCATCGCCGCGTAGATGGCGCTGTGGCAGCTGGTGCAGGCCGCCCCGCCGCTCGACTCCGCCGAGAACGCGTTGTTCGGCGGCTGCTGGTGCGCGTGGCAGGTGGTGCAGACCTGGCCGGCGTTGTGCGCCGCATCGGCCGAAGCGTTGGTGAAGTGGTTGGTGGTGGTGTGGCAGACGTTGCAGAGACCGGCGGTGTAGGGCGCCGCCGTGGCCACGAAGTTGCCCCAGGCGGTGTCGGCGGTGAAGGAGACCGGGCCGCCCACGCGGGTGGCGGTGAAGCCGTGGGCGTCGGCGGAGGTCTGGACCACGGTCTTGCCCACCATCTTGATGTTCCCGTCACCGTGCGGGTCGTGACAGTCCCAGCACCGCTGGCCGCCGTTGTCGCCGGTGTGCTTCGCCCCGTAGTGGTAGGCGTCGCGGAACGGGGTCAGGCCGATCACGTTCGGCTGGCCGGCCGGGGTGACGCCGTAGATGGTCCCGGTGCCGTGGCAGTTGGTGCACACGGCGTTGATGGCGGCCGCGCTCGACGCGTCGTAGGCGCTGGTCGTGCCGCCCGAGACCGAGACCCCGCGGAGGCGGAACGGGTTCGCGCTGACGTCGTGGCCCACCGTGTTGTCGTGGCAGTAGAGGCAGCGGTCGGTCGCGCCATTGAAGGTGCCGCTGAACACGCCGGTGGTCTGGCCGTGGCCCGAGGCGGTCCACTCGGTGGAGCTGATGACGCCGGCCGTCCCGAAGGCGTAGCTCGGCACGTCGCTCGTCCCGGTGTGGCAGTTGCTGCAGGAGACCGTCCCGTTGGCGCCCCACTGGACGGGGTTCCCGCCGTGGCAGCTCACGCTGCTGCAGGTCT
>DATKAL010000057.1:0-7206 GCA_035498135.1 Anaeromyxobacter sp. | reverse complement strand
GCGCTACCTGATCGACCGCCTCCTGATCGGGCTCCTCGCCAACGGGCACGTGCTGCTGGAGGGCGTGCCGGGGCTGGCGAAGACGCTCTCCGTGAAGACGCTCGCCCAGGCCATCTCGGCGAGCTTCCGGCGCATCCAGTTCACGCCCGACCTGCTGCCCGCCGACCTGATCGGCACCATGATCTACAATCCCCGCGACGGCACCTTCACGACCAGGAAGGGGCCCATCTTCGCGCAGATCATCCTCGCCGACGAGGTGAACCGTGCTCCCGCCAAGGTGCAGAGCGCGCTCCTCGAGGCCATGCAGGAGCGGCAGGTGACGCTGGGCGACCGCACCTTCCGGCTGCCCGACCCCTTCATCGTGCTGGCCACCCAGAACCCCATCGAGCAGGAGGGCACCTACCCGCTCCCCGAGGCGCAGGTGGACCGCTTCATGCTCAAGGTGAAGGTCGGCTACCCGACCCGCGAGGAGGAGCGCGAGATCATGGACCGGATGGCGGTCCCGGCGCCCCCCCGCGCCCGCAAGGTGGTGGCGCAGGCCGACCTGGCCGCCGCGCGGAGCGCCATCCACCGCGTCTACGTGGACGACCGGGTGAAGGACTACGTGGTCAACCTGGTCTTCGCCACCCGCGACCCGCGCGGCCACGGCCTGCCGGAGCTGGCCGGCCTGGTGGAGTACGGGGCCTCGCCGCGCGCCACCCTCTTCCTCTCCCTGGCCGCCCGGGCCCACGCCTTCCTCCGGCGGCGGGCCTACGCCACGCCCGAGGACGTGAAGGCGGTCGCCTACGACGTGCTCCGGCACCGGATCACCCTCACCTACGAGGCCGAGGCCGAGGACCTGACGCCGGAGAAGGTGGTCTCCAAGGTGCTCGACCGGGTCGAGGTACCGTGAGCCCGCCGTCCGCCTCGCGGCCGGCCGCGGCGCGGGGAGCCTCCGGGGACCGGCGCGGGCCGGCCGTGGAGGCTCGCGGCGCCGGCCCGTCCGCCCTGGAGCTGCTCCGGCGCGTGCGGCGGATCGAGATCGCCACCCGGCGCGCGGTGGAGGACACCCTCTCCGGCCAGTACCACTCGGTCTTCAAGGGCCGGGGGATGGACTTCAGCGAGGTGCGCCCCTACGCCCCCGGCGACGAGGTCCGGGCCATCGACTGGAACGTCTCCGCCCGGACGGGCCAGCTGCACGTGAAGCGGTTCGTGGAGGAGCGCGAGCTCACGGTGATGGTCCTCTGCGACCTCTCCGCCTCGGCCGACTTCGGCTCGCGCCTGCGCACCAAGGCCGAGGTGGCGGCGGAGCTGGCCGCCCTGCTCGCCCTCTCGGCGGTGGCGAACGGCGACCGCGTCGGCCTGGTGCTCTTCACCGACCGGGTGGAGCGCTTCGTCCCGCCGCGCAAGGGGCGGCGCCACGCCCTCCGGATCGTCTCCGAGATCCTGCAGGCGCGCCCGGAGGGGAGGCGGACCTCGCTCACCGGCGCCCTCGAGTTCCTGCGCCGGGCGATGCGCCGCCGGACGGTGGCCTTCCTCCTCTCGGACTTCATCGAGCCCGCCCCCGGGCGCCCCGGCGATCCGGCCTCCTTCCCCTTCGAGCGAGCCCTCCGGATCGCCGCCCGGAAGCACGACCTCGTCCCCGTCCGGCTCACCGACGGGCTCGAGCAGGCGCCGCCCCCGTCCGGGCTCGCCTGGCTCGAGGATCCCGAGACCGGGGAGGTGGCCCGGGTCGACCTCTCCGACCGCCGCGTGCGCGACCGGCTGACCTCCGCGCTCCGGGCGGAGGAGGAGGCCCTGGGGAGGCTCTTCGCCCGCCTCCGGCTCGATCACGCCACCGTGCGCGCCGACGACGCGGACTACGTGAGCCCGCTCCTCGCCTTCTTCCGGGCTCGGGCGCGGAGGCTGGGGTGATCGGCGCCCTGCTCCTCTCCGCCCTCGTCGCCGGAGCCGGGGGAGCGACCGCGACGCCGCCGGCGGACGCCCCGCCCCCGGCCGCCCCGGCCGCGGCCCACCCCCTCTCCTTCGCCGCGCGGGCCTCGCGCGCCGAGGTGAGGCTGGGCGAGCCCTTCGACTACGAGCTCGAGGTCCGCCACCGGCCGGAGGAGTGGTACGCGCTTCCCGCCGAGCCTTCCCTCGCCCCCTTCCGCGCCCACGGCGGCGCCTGCCGGCGGGCGGAGCAGGGCGGCGAGGTCACCACCACCTGCACCCTCCGCCTGGCGCTCTTCGCCCTCGGCCCGGTCGACGTCCCCGCTCTCCCGCTCCAGGTCCAGACCCCGGCCGGGCCGGCGGTGCTCGGGGTCCCGGGGCCGCGCGTGACCGGGGTCGGGATCCTCGACCCGGCGGCGCCGCCCGAGTCGCTCGCCCTGCGCGACATCGCCCCGCCCGTGCCGCTCCTGGTCCGGAGCCTGCGGCGCGTCGGGTGGGCGCTCGGGCTCCTCGCCGGGGTGGCGCTCGCCGTCCTGGGCTGGCGGGAGCTCCGCCGGCGCCGGGGGATCCGGTCCGAGCCCGCCACGCCGCCCCCGCCCCACGAGCGGCTGGCGCGCCTCCTCGACGCGCTCGAGGCGGAGCGGCTGGGCGAGCGCGGCCTCGCCCGCGAGCACTTCTTCCGGCTCTCCGAGGCGGTGCGCGAGTACCTGGGCGCGCTCCTCGGGGTGAGCGCCCTCGACCTCACCACCGCGGAGCTGCTCGGCCTCCTCGGACGGGCCGGCGACCCGCGCCTCGACCCCGAGGCGCTGCGGGGCTTCCTCGAGGACGTCGACCTGGTGAAGTTCGCCCGGGCCGCCGCCGGGCCGGGGGAGTGCGCGGCCGGGGTCGCCTTCGCGCGCCGGCTCCTCGCCCGGACGCGCCCGGCGGAGGCGGCGCCGCCCGCCGGGCCGGGCGCGGACGCCGCCCGGGAGCGGCGGGTCGGATCGTGAGCGACCTGCCCGTCCACCTCGCCCGCCCCTGGGCGCTGGTCCTGCTCGCGGCGGTGCCCCTCGCCCTGCTCGCCCTCCGCCTGGAGCGGGGTCGCGCCCCGCGCCTCCGCCACCCGCGGGCCGCCGCCCTGGGCCGCGCCCGCCGGGGCTGGGTGGCGCGCCTCTGGTGGCTGCCGCAGGCCCTCGCGGTCGCCGCCCTCGCCCTCACCGCCCTGGCCCTGGCCCGCCCCCAGTCCCGGGACCGCCGCCCGGAGGGGAGCGCGGTGGAAGGGATCGACATCGTCATCGCCTTCGACCTCTCCACCTCGATGCGGGCGGCGGACTTCCAGCCCGCCGATCGCCTCCACGTGGCCAAGGAGGTGCTCAAGGACTTCCTCGGCCGGCGGCCGAACGACCGGATCGGCCTGGTGGTGTTCGCCGGCGACGCCTACACCCAGTGTCCGCTCACGCTCGACCACGGGATCCTGCGGACCCTGGTCGACCAGCTCCGCTTCGGGGTGATCGAGGACGGCACCGCCATCGGGAACGCCCTCGCCACCGCGGTGAACCGCCTGCGGGAGTCGGACGCGCGTTCGAAGGCGATCGTCCTGGTCACCGACGGCGACAACAACGCCGGGCAGATCTCCCCCCTCGAGGCGGCGGAGGCGGCGCGGGCCTTCGGGATCCGGGTCTTCCCCATCCTGGTGGGCAAGGGGGGCGTGGTCCCCTACCCGGTCGGCCGCGACGTCTTCGGCGAGCCGGTCTACGAGCCGCGCGAGTTCCCGGTGAACCCGGCCCTGCTCCAGGAGATCGCCCGGGTGACCGGCGGGGCCTACGCCAACGCCACCGACCGGGCGACCCTCGAGCACGGGCTCCAGGACGCCATCGACCGGCTGGAGAAGAGCCGGATCTTCGAGGCGGGCGCGGTGAGCCGGGTGGAGGAGCTCTTCCCGCGGCTGCTCGGCCCGGCCTTCTGGCTGGCCCTCCTCGGCCTCGCCCTCTCCGCCAGCCGCTGGAGGGCCTTCCCCTGATCGCCGCCCCGGCGCCCGCCCTCGCCTTCTCCGTCCTCGGCGAGCCCGCCCGGCTCGCCGAGCCGGGGGCGCTCGGCCTGCTCTGGGCGGTGGCCGCGGCGGTCCTCCTCGGCGCGGTGGCCATCGCCCGGCGCCGCGCCGCCCTGGCGCGGGCCGCCGGCGCGCTCGGGGCCCGGATCGCCCCCACCGCCGGCGCGGCCCGCCCCGCCGCCCGGCTCGGCCTCTCCGGCGCCGGCCTCGCCCTCCTCGCCCTGGCCGTCGCCCGGCCGCAGTGCGGGACCCGGACCGAGATCACCCGGCGGACCGGGCTCGACCTGGCGGTCGTGCTCGACGCCTCGCGCTCGATGCTCGCCCGCGACGTCCTGCCGGACCGGCTCGCCCGGGCGCGGCTCGAGGTCTCCTCGCTCCTCGACGGGCTGGGAGGGGACCGGGTGGCGATCGTGGCCTTCGCCGGGGAGGCCTTCATCCAGTGCCCGCTCACCGGCGACGCTCAGGCTGCCCGCCTGTTCCTGCGCGCCGTCGGACCGGACGCGATCCCGCAGCAGGGGACGGCGCTGGCGAACGCGCTCCTCGCCGCCAAGGAGGTGCTGGAGGCCGCCGAGCACGGGCCGCGCACCCGGGTGGTGCTGGTGGTCTCCGACGGCGAGGACCAGGAGGGCGGCGTGGACGAGGCCGCCCGGACGCTCGCCGACGCCGGCATCCACGTGCTGGCGCTGGCGGTGGGGACGCCGGCGGGCGCGCCCATCCCGCTGCTCGACGCGAGCGGGAACGTGGCCGGCTACAAGAAGGACCGGCGGGGGGAGACGGTGGTGACCCGCCTCGACCTCGCCGCCCTGCAGGCGCTGGCGGCGCGGGGGAACGGGGAGGTCTTCGACGTGTCGTCGCCGGAGCGGGGGGTGGCCGCGCTCCGGGCGGCGCTCGACCGGATGGAGCGCTCGGAGCTCGAGGGCCGGGCGGAGGTCGCCTGGGAGGACCGTTACCCGCTGGCGGCGTTCCCGGCGCTGCTCCTGCTGCTCGCCGCCCTCCTCGTCCCCGAGGCGCGCCCCGCGCGCCGGGAGGCGGCGGCGTGATCGCGCTCCTCCCCGCGCTGCTCCTCGCCTTCTCCCCGCTCCAGGCGGAGGAGCCCGACGTGCGCGAGGGGAACGAGAAGCTCCTCGCCGGCGACGCCCAGGCCGCCCTCCGCCACTACGAGGCGGCCGAGCGCACCGCCGGGCCGCGGGCGGAGATCGACTACGACCGGGGGGCGGCCCTCTACCGGCAGGGCAAGCCGGCCGAGGCGCGCGACGCCTGGCGGCGGGCGCTGGAGCGGGGCGCCGGCCCGCTCTCCTCCCGCGCCCTCCAGAACCTGGGCAACGCCCTCGACGCCACCGGCGACCGCGACGGGGCGATCGAGGCCTTCAGCGAGGCGCTGCGAAAGGATCCGGGCAACCAGGACGCCCGCCTCGACCTCGAGGTCCTGCTCCGGCGGAGGTCCGCGGGGAAGGAGGCCCCGAAGGACCCCGGTCCGGAGGGCGCGGGGAAGAAGGACGCCGGCGAACCCCAGGCGGGTGCGGGGGCAAAGCCGGGCCAGCCCTCCCCGGCACGCCAGGGGGCGAGGAGCGCGCCCGAGGCGAGGCCGGAGCGGAAGGAGCAGGCCGAGCGGCGGCCCGCCGGAGCCCCACCGGCCGAGGCGGGCGGGGCGGAGGGAGAGGCGGGCCCCCGCGCCGCACCGCTCTCGCGCCAGGACGCGGAGCGGCTGCTGGACGCGCTCAGGAGCCGGGAGCGGAACATGCCGCTCGCCGGCAAGGACCGCGGCCAGGGGAGGAGGGTGGATGCGGCCCGGGACTGGTGAGCGGGTGCGTCAGGCGGCCGCCGCCCTGGTCCTCCTCGCCGCCGTACGGGCCGGGGCCGAGGAGCCGCGGCTCTCCGCGCAGGTGGACCGGACCGAGCTCGCGCAGGACGAGGTCCTCACCCTGGAGATCCGCCTCGAGGCCTCCGACCCCCCCTCCTCGATCGAGCTCGCCGAGGGCGGCGTCTTCGAGGTGGTCTCGCGGGCCCAGACGCGGCAGTCGTCCTTCTCCCTGGGCGGCGGGGCGGGGGTCCGGATCCGCCAGGTGGTGGTGACCCAGCTCGGCCTCGCCCCGCGGCGCGCCGGCACGATCGAGGTCCCCCCGGTGATCGCGGTGGTGAAGGGGAAGCGCTACGAGACGAGGCCCATCCCGGTGAAGGTCCTCCCGGCCGGCGCGAGCCCCGGTGCGGGCGCGGGGTCGGGGGCCGGTGGCGCCGGGCCCCGCGCCCCCTCCCGGGCGGGCGCGCCGCCGGGCGGCGGGAGCGCGTTCCGCGGCTGGGAGCGGGACCTCGTGCTCGACGTCCAGCTCGACCGCGCCGAGGCCTACGTGGGCGAACAGGTCACCGCCTCCATCTGGCTCTTCTCGCCGCTCGGGGTGGTGGAGTACGAGCGGTTCACCCCGCCGCGCTGGGAGGGGTTCTGGGCCGAGGATCTCGAGACCCCTCGCACCCTCCAGTTCCAGGTGAAGCAGGTGAACGGCGTCCCGACCCGCGCCTACCTGCTCCAGCGGGTGGCGCTCTTCCCCACCCGGAGCGGGAAGCTCACCCTCGCACCCGCCGAGCTCGACCTCGCGGTCCGGCTCGGGGGCGGCCTGTTCGATCCCTTCCCGGAGGTGAAGCGCCTGCGCCGGCGGAGCGCCCCGGTGGCGCTGCTGGTGAAGCCGCTCCCCGCCGGCGCCCCGCCCGGCTTCGAGCCGGTGGACGTGGGCACCTTCTCGCTCGAGGCGACGGTCTCCGAGCCGCGGGCGACCGCCGGGCAGCCG
Source organism: Anaeromyxobacter sp. (assembly GCA_035498135.1). Classification (GTDB taxonomy): domain Bacteria; phylum Myxococcota; class Myxococcia; order Myxococcales; family Anaeromyxobacteraceae; genus Anaeromyxobacter. The sequence goes on along the minus strand of DATKAL010000057.1, from coordinate 489 downwards.
CTCACGGTCCGGATCACCGCCGCGGGCGAGGGGAACGTCCGTGCCCTGGCCCTCCCGCGCCTCCCGCCGATCCCGGGGACGCGGACCTTCGACCCGACCACCTCCGAGAAGGCGGAGAACCGCGGCGGCCGCCTGGCCGGCTCGCGCTCGGTCGAGACGGTGCTCGTCCCCGAGCAGACCGGGGAGCTGGTGATCCCGTCGCTCGCCTGGCCGTGGTTCGACCCCCGCGCCGGCCGCTACCAGGTGGCCCGCACCGCGGAGCTGCGCGTCCCGGTGTCGCCGGCCGCGCCGGGAGGCGCGGGCGCGATCGCCGCGGGGAGCAACGCCATCGCCGCCGGCCTGCGCCCCATCCGCACCGAGGCCGACCTCCGGCGGGCCGGGCCGCCGGCCTGGCGGACCCCCGGCTTCGCCGCCGCCCTCGCCGCCCCGCCGCTCGCCTTCCTGGCGGTGGTCCTGGCCGGCCGCCTCCGGGCCCGCGCCGCCTCCGGC
>DATKAL010000056.1:0-7669 GCA_035498135.1 Anaeromyxobacter sp. | reverse complement strand
GAGCCACCAGCTGGCGTCCGGGCCGGCGGTCAGGCGGTTGAGCGCCGGGAGGAGGTTCCCGAGGGCGGTCAGCGTCCAGGCCCGGAGCATGTAGTCGCCCCGGCCGAAGGCGGCCGCGGCGGCGAGACAGCAGGCGACCGACGCGAGCTGGGCGCTCACCTCCGAGGTCCACCAGAGCCGCGGGCCGGCCCCGCCGAGGACGGCCGCGGCCACGACCGCCGCCGCGCCGGCGAGGGGGAGGAGGGGGAGCAGGCGATACCTCACCGGAAGGCCTCCTTGAGCTGCTGGATCGCGTGATCGGCGGGCCCGCTCCCGAGGAGCGTCCGGAGCATGGGCCGGAGCGCGTCCAGGAGGGCCGGCGCGTCCTCACGCTCGACCTCCGCCGCCCGCTTCCCCAGGGTCCGCTCCGCGAAGGTCCGCACCGCGGTCCGGGCGGTGTTCGGCCCCAGGTACGTCGCGAGCGCGTCGGCCACCGCGTCGCAGGTCGAGGAGGTGACGGGCAGTCGAGCCACCTCCGTGAGGGTATCCTTTGACGCCCGGTGCGGGCAAGGGACGGCGATTCCCCGGTCAGTTCCGGATCGAGTCGAGCTCCCCAGGTCACCCGCACCCCACCCTCATGGACAGCCCCCCCGGTCCCGGATAGAACCTGGCCCCTCGCGATGAACCGCCTGCGAACCCTCCTCGTGGCGGCGGCGCTGGTGGCCGCGGCCGCCGCCGCGACCTGGCGTGCCCCGGCGGTCCAGGCGAGGGTGGCGGCCTGGCGGGCCCAGCGCGCCCCGCGCGATCGCTGGGGGGGGCCGCTCCGGCCGGCCCCGCTCATCTCCCGCGGCGCGCGGGTCGCGGCGAGCCGCCCGGGCGCGGACGTCCTGGTCGACGGGGTCTACCGCGGGCCGGCCTGGGCGGGCGGCTTCCCCACCCCGGCCGCGCCCGCCTGGGTGGCGATCCGGATCGGCCGCGGCCCGACGCGGCTCCTCCTCTCCTGGACCTCCTCCCACAACCACGACTACCGCGACCTCTTCTACGGCGCGCCGGTCGACTACCGGATCGAGACCTCCGCCGACTCCACCGACGGCGCCGGCGGGACCTGGCGCACCGAGGTGGTGGTCCGGGACAACCCGGTCCGCTCCCGCGCGCACGCCGTCGACTTCGCCGGCCAGCGCTGGATCCGGCTGGTGGTGACCCGCCTCGCCACCCCGGTCAACGCCTGGGGGCTGTTCCTGGACGAGATCGACGTCCACGATCTCTCGCTCGGCGGGGACGACCTGTGGGTGTTCGTCGGGGACAGCATCGGCGCGGGGGTGTTCGATCGGGCGCCAGGCCACCGGCCCAGCTTCGCCGACGCGATCGCGGGCGCCCACCCCGGCTACCTGCCGGCCATGATCGACGCGGGCTTCTGCCGGGCGCGCACCGCCGAGGTGCTGGCGCACGCCGACGACCTCCTGGCCTGGAACCCGGACGCGCGGGTCTTCGCCATCCTGCTCGGGGCCAACGACGGGGACCCGGCCGCCTTCGGGGAGGCGCTGGACGCGCTGGTGGCGCGCCTCCAGGCGGCGGGCCGGATCGTGATGGTGGCCCGCATCCCCTACCAGACCAAGTACGCCGAGGACTACGTCGCGCCGAAGAACGTCCGGCTCGACCAGGTGGTGGCGGCGCGCGGGCTGCTCCCAGGCCCCGACCTGTACCGCTGGTTCCGCCAGCGGCCGGAGCGGCTGGCGGATGGGCTGCACCCCGACGACGCCGGCGCGGTGGCGACGAGCCGCCTCTGGGCCGAGGCGGCCGCGCCGCTCTACCCGCGCTGAGCGGCCGGCCGGCGGCCGCGACCCGCGAGCGCCCTCCCCCGCGGATCACGACCGGCGCGCCGCTGCGACTCACCGTCAGTCCGCCATCGTCGAGACGTCGCCCGGGTCCTGCCCCATCTCCACCGCCTTGAGGTAGCGGCGCATGATCTTGCCGGAGCGGGTCTTGGGGAGGCTGGTGCGCAGCTCGATGTCCGAGGGCGTGGCGATGGGGCCGAGGTCCTGGCGGACGTGGTCCTTGAGGGAGCCGATCAGGCCGGGGCCCTGCGGGACGCCGCCCTTCAGCACCACGAAGGCCTTGATCTTCTCCCCCTTGAGCGCGTCGGGCAGCCCCACCACCGCGCTCTCCGCCACCGCCGGGTGGCGCAGGAGCGAGGACTCCACGTCGGCGGTCCCGATCCGATGGCCGGCCACGTTGAGCACGTCGTCCGCGCGGCCGAGCACGGCGAAGTAGCCGTCCCGATCCCGGACCGCGATGTCGCCGGCGGTGTAGACGCCCGGGATCTGCTGCCAGTAGTTCTCGTAGCGGGCGTGGTCGTTCCAGACCGTCCGGAGCATGTAGGGGAGCGGCTTCTTGATGACCAGCAGGCCGCCCTGGCCGTCCGGCACCGGCTTCCCCGCCGGGTCGACGATGGCGACGTCGGCGCCGGGCAGCGGCTTGCCCACCTTGCCCGGGCGGGCGTCGAAGGTCGGCAGCGTCCCGAGCACCGGGGCGGCGATCTCGGTCTGCCACCAGTTGTCGACCACCATCCCCTTGGACTGCCCCACCAGGTGGCGCTGCGCCCAGTGGTGGGCCTCCGGGTTGAGCGGCTCGCCGGCGCAGGCGATCAGGCGGAGCTTGCGCAGGTCGTACTTCGAGGGCGCGTCGCCGCCGTGGCTCATCCACATCCGGACCGCGGTCGGGGCGGTGAACATCACGTCGACGCCGTACCGCTCGCAGAGCTCCCAGGTCACCTCGGGCGACGGGTAGTCGGGGACGCCCTCGCGGCAGAAGACGGTCGCCCCGATGGAGAGCGGGCCGTAGACGATGAAGGAGTGCCCGACGATCCAGCCGATGTCGGAGGTGGACCAGTAGATGTCCTTGTCGGTGATCTGGTAGTAGGCGCGGGCCAGGTAGGTGGTGCCCACCAGGTAGCCGCCGGTGGTGTGGACCACGCCCTTGGGCCGGCCGGTGGTGCCCGAGGTGTAGAGGATGAAGAGCGGATCCTCCGAGCTCATGGGCTCCGGCGGGCAGTGGATCGCGGCCGCGTCCTGGACGTCGTAGAAGTCGTGCTCGCGCTCGGAGTCGAAGGTGAAGGGGGCGTCGCCGGGCCGCGACCCACGGCGGTGCACCACCACGTGCTCGACCGAGTAGAGGTCGCGGACCGCCTCGTCGACCGTCGGCTTGAGGGGGATCTTCTTCCCCCGGCGGAAGGTGAAGTCGGAGCAGACCACCACCTTGGCGGCCGAGTCCTCGATCCGGCTCCGGAGGGCCTGGGTGCCCATCCCGGCGAACACCACCGAGTGGATCGCCCCGATCCGGGCGCAGGCGAGCATCGTGATGATGCCCTCGGGCGTGAGGGGCATGTAGATGATGACCCGGTCGCCCTTGTGGACGCCCAGCTTCTTCAGGGCGTTCGCGAACCGGTTCACCTCGCGGTAGAGCCGGTTGTACGTGTACGTGTGCTCCTCGCCGTCCTCGCCCACCCAGATCAGCGCCGCCTTGAGGCGCTTGTCGCCGAAGACGTGCCGGTCGATGCAGTTCACCGTGGCGTTGAGCTTCCCGCCCAGGAACCACTCGTGCTTGGGCGGCTGGAAGCGCAGCACCTCCTCGAAGGGCTGAAGCCAGTCGACGAGCTTCGCCTTCTCGCGCCAGAACTCCTCGGGCTCCTGCTCGGCGTGCGCCCGCTCGACGGCGTCGTTCTGGACGTGGGCGCGCTGGGCGAGCCAGACGGGCGCCGGGATCACCCGCTCGTCCTTCGACAGTCGCTCGATGGCGGCGCGCTGCGCCTCGGTGAGCTCGTGGAGCTGCGGTCCTGCGGTCTCGTGAGCCATGCGTGCACCTCTCGTGTGCGCGGCGTGACCCGGTCGCCCCGGAGGTGGGCGCCGCATAGGCCGTCGGAAAACGGGAAGAGCCGACTCTATCCGACACGACCCCCGGGTCCGCAAGGGGGGGCCGGGCGCGGCCGCGGCCCCCTCCCCCGATTCCGGGGTCAGCCTTCCTCGGCCCGCGCGTAGCCGGCCCGGGCGAGGAGGGTCGCCTCGTCGAACCAGAGCCCGGCGGCCAGCCCGGCCGCCGCCTCGCGGTCGAGGGTCACCCGGCCCGAGCCGGCCCAGGCCCAGAGCCGGTTCTGCGCCTGCCAGAGGTCGAGCCAGAGCCCGAGCTTCTTGGCCAGCGCCAGGATCCCGGTCAGCTCGATCGCACGGGCGGCGGGGCCCTGCCCGGCGACCAGCGCCGCCACGTTGGCGGCGACCAGCTGCTCCACGTCGCGGCGCACCGCGGCGAGGTGCAGGTGGGCGCCGAGCCGGCGCGCCTGAGCCACGATGGCGATCAGCTCCCCCTCGATCGCGGCCAGGTCCAGGCCGGCGGCGCGGGCCGAGCCGGTCACCTGGAGGAGGCGCCGGGTGAGCGACACGTCCGCGGCCACGCGCAGGGGACCGGGGATGGGCGAGTCGATCTCGTACAGGAACTCCATCAGCCGGCGGTTGTCCTCGAAGATGTCCTGGTAGTCGGCCTCGTAGCGCCGCATCGTCCCGTCGAGGAGCACCTCGGCCACCTCGCGGCGCTCGTCCAGGAACAGGTCGCGCAGGCCGTAGTCCCGCCCCGGGAAGTGCCGGTCCGCCTCGCGCAGCAGGTGGGCGAGCGAGGCCTCCGGCCGGCCGAGGAGGTCGGCCTCGACCTCCGCCAGGTGGTCGACCCCGCGGTAGGGGGTGAGCCCGCAGCGGAAGTCGGCCGCCCCGAAGTGCAGGACGCAGTAGAGCGCGTCGAGGGTCTCGAGGGTGAGCTGGCTCTGGAGCTGGAGGCGCCCGACCGCGATCGAGGCCGGGCCGGCCTGGGTTGCCCGGCGTCCCTCCAGGCGGTAGGCGTAGCGGAAGACGTGGCCGGTGTCGGGGACGGGCCGGACCGAGCCGGCGATGGCCAGGTGGGCGCCCACGCGCTCCAGGGTCACCACGCTCGGCTTCACCAGCTGCCGGTAGACCCGCCGCCCGTCCCCCAGGGCGGGGTCGTTCGAGGGGGCGCGCGCGAGGGCCGCCTCGAAGGCCGGCTCGAGGTCCAGGCCGACCAGGTCCCGGGCCAGCTGGATGGCCCGGGCGGCGTAGCGGAGGACCTGCACGGTCTCGAGCCCGGAGATCTCGGAGAAGAACCAGCCGCAGCTCGTGTACATGAGGAGCGATTGGCGCTGCATCTCCAGGAGCCGCAGCGCCCGGACCACCTCCTCGGCCCCGAGCGCCCGGCCCGCCTCCCGCCGGACGAACTCGGCCGCGTCCCGCCGGAGCGGATCGGTGAGGACCTCCACGTACCGGTCCCGGGTCCGCCAGGGCTCCGGCAGGAGTCCGGCCGCCTCCCGCTCGTAGAGCCCGTCGAGCCGGTCGCGCAGGAGGTCGAGCGCCTGGCGGAGCGGCGCCCGCCAGGCCTGCCGCCAGCCCGACCCCCCGCCCGCGCTGCAGCCGCAGTCCGAGCGCCAGCGCTCCACCCCGTGGGCGCAGCTCCAGCTCGAGCGCTCGGCGATCTCCGCCTCCCACTGGACGGGGATCCGCTCCAGGGCCTGGGCCAGGCCGACCACCTCCAGGCCGCCGCGCCGGGCCAGGTCGCGGAGGGCCCCCGCCAGCGTCTCGTCGCCCCCCTTCTTGTGGTGGCCGAGCGTCTCCCCGTCGAAGGCCACGGTCAGGATCTCGTCGTGCTCTCGCCCGGGGTCGAAGCCCCCCTCGAGCCGGCGCACGAGCCCGTCGACCGAGCCGAGCGCGTCGCCGAAGGCCAGGTCGCGCGCGATGTGGCCGTCGTAGAAGAAGACCACCAGCTCGCGGCCGCCCGCGCGGACCCGGTACGGCCGGGTGGGATCGAAGCGGGCGCCGGTGGCATCCACCCACGCGCCGCCCGGTGGCCTGACCCGCGTGGCCTGGTAGGGCGAGAGGACCGTGAACCGGATCCCCTCCTCGGCAATCGCCGCGAGGGTGGCCTGGTCTGCGGCCGTCTCCGGCAGCCAGAACCCCTCCGGCTCGCGGCGGAAGCGGCGGCGGAAGTCGGCGATCCCCCAGCGCACCTGGGTCCGGCGATCCCGCGGAGCGGCGAGCGGGAGGATGGCGTGGTTGTAGCCCTGGGCGAGGGCGTTGCCGTGCCCGCGCTGCTCCAGGCTGCGCGCGTCCGCCTCCAGGATGGAGGCGTAGATCTCGGGCCGGTGCCGCTCCAGCCAGGTGAGCAGGGTCGGACCGAAGTTGAAGGACAGGTGCAGGTAGTTGTTGACGATGTCGAGGATCCGGTCGGCGCTGCTCTTCACCCGGGCGGCGCCGTTCGGCCCGTAGCACTCGGCCGTGATCCGCTGGTTCCAGTCGTGGAAGGGCTCCGCCGAGTCCTGGACCTCGATCTCCTCGATCCACGGGTTCTCGCGGGGGGGCTGGTAGAAGTGGCCGTGGAGGCAGAGGAGGCGGCGCGGCACGGATGCATCCTACGGCGGCCGGGTCCGGTCGGGGCCCTCCCCGACGGGCCCTGGGCGGGCGCCCGCCCGCGCGGGACGGGAGACCAGGGCCCTACAGCGTGATGACCTGGTCGACCTTCACGCCCGAGAGCGCCTTGTAGAGGTCGGGGAAGCAGCCGATCGGCACCCCCTCGATCAGCCGGTCGGCGATGGCGCGCTGGTAGCAGCACTGGTCGCAGCCCATGAGCAGCATCCCGCTGCGGCGGGCGACCTGGGCGAGCCGCTCGCCGGTCGGGTTCCCGCGCACCAGCAGGTAGGTGTTGTCCACGAAGAAGAACATCCCCACCACCGTGGCGCCGTGGCGGCCCTCCTCGAGCTGGGGGACGATCATCTTCTCCAGGATGTAGGAGGCGTTCGGGGTGGAGAACACGTAGGCGACGTTCACGCAGGGCCCCCTCCGGCGCGCCCGCAGGCGGCCCGGACCGCGGCCGCGACCAGGTCGGCCCGGTCGCGGTGGCCCGGGTGGACCCCCGGCACGCGGGCGCGGAGCGCCTCCGGGGTGACGCCGGCGGGCTCCGCCCCCTCCTCGAGCAGGGCGCAGGCCACCTCGGCGTAGGCGATGAGCGAGGCGCAGGTGCTCGCGCGGTAGCGGGCACGGGCGATCCGGTCGCCGGCCCGCCAGAGCCCGACCCGCACCACGAGCCGGCTCCCGCCGCACGCCTCGCCGATCGCCTGCGCGCCGTCGAGCGGCGCGGTGCGGTGCGGATCGGCGACGTGCTCGCTGACGGAGCGGCTCACGCCCTGCTTGTAACCCGGGCCGCCTCCCGCGTCGCGCGCCCCTCCGGGTCGCCGCCGTCCGGGCCCGCCGCGTCCCGCCGTCCACGCGCCACGTGTCCCGCCGGCCACCCTCCCGTCCAGAGGCGCGGCCCGACGGGCGTGGCGCGAGGGCACGCGCGGTGCAACCCCGATCCCTCGAAACCCGAACCGAGGTCTCCGCCATGCTCCGCAGCTCTCTCCCCTCCCTGCTCCCCACCGCCCTCGCCCTGGCGCTCGCCGGCTGCACCGCCGACAAGCCCGCCCCCGGCGCGACCACGACCGCAGCCCCAGCGTCCGCCGGGGTGGCGCTCGCGGTCGAGCCCACGCCGCCCCCGGCCCCCGTCCCGGAGAAGCCGGCCTTCGCCCCGGCCGAGCCGGAGCCGAAGCCGACCCCGGCCGAGGTCCAGGCGATCGAGCACCCGCACGTCGCCAAGTGAGCGGGGC
>DATKAL010000055.1:0-3024 GCA_035498135.1 Anaeromyxobacter sp. | reverse complement strand
TCTACGCCCGGGGGCTCCGCGTCCGGCTGGCGCCCACCCTGGTCGACGCGCGGCGGGATGCCTTCGGGCTCCTGGTGCTCGACGATGCCTGGTTGACGGAGTGAGCCCCGATGCGCCTCCGCACCCGACTCGCCCTCGCCTTCGCCGCCCTGGCGGTGCTCCCGCTGCTCCTCTCGGCGCCGCTGGTGGCCAGAACGCTGGCCACCGCCTTCGACCGCGAGCTCGAGCGGCGCGCGGATGCCAGCGCGGCGCTGGTGGCGGCGGAGCTGGATGCGCGGCGGACGCGCATCGTCCAGGCGGTGGCGGCCGTGGCCCGGGACCCGGCCGCCGAGGAGCTCGCCCGTTCCCTCGAGCAGGGTGGCACCTCCCTGCCGGCACCCGACGCGGCGCGAGGGTTGGCCGCCGGGCGCGACCTCTCCGTCCTCGGCCTGGTCGACCGGAGCGGCCGGGTGCGGAGCAGCGCCCACCTGCCGGCCCGGACGGGGGACGTGGACCCCGGACTGGCCGCGGCCCTGGGTGCACCGCCGGAGACGGTGGTGACGGCCGAGGTGGAGGTGCGGGCCCCGGAGGGACCGCGGAGCTGGCCAGCGCTGCTCGCGGCGCGGGAGGTGGAGGAGTCGCGGGGCAGTTTCGTGGTGGGGGGCGTCCTGCTCGACGACACGCTGGCCCGGGACCTGGCAAGGCTGGCCGGGGCCGAGGTGGAGGTCCGGCGAGGCCCGGAGGTGCTGGCCCTGGCCGGCAGCGCGGCCGGGCGCTCCGCCACGCGCGAAATCCCCTTGGGCGGCGGGACGGCGCTCCTCGTCCGGGTGGGTGGGGCAGCTTACGCCGAGGCGGAGCGGGCGCTCGCTGGCGCGCTCGCCGCCGTGGTCGGGGCGGCCCTGCTCCTGGCGGTGGCCGTCGGGCTGCTCCTCGCCCGGCGCATCACCGGCCCCCTGGAGGCGCTCACCCGCGCCTCCCGGGCGGTGGCGGCCGGCGATCTGCAGACGCGCGTCATCGCGCGGGCTCCGGGCGAGGTGGGCCTGCTCGTCTCCGCCTTCAACCGGATGACGTCCGAGCTCGGCCGCACGACGCAGGCGCTGGTCGAGGCGGAGCGCGTGGCGGCCTGGGAGGAGGTGGCCCGCGGGCTGGCCCACGAGCTGAAGAATCCGCTCACCCCGCTGCAGATGTCGCTGGAGACGCTGGCCGCGGCGGAGAGCGCCTCCGACCCCCGCTTCCGGGCGCTGTTCCAGGAGAGCGTCCCGGCGATGCGGGAGGAGGTGGAGCGGCTGAAGCGCACCGTGGATGCCTTCGCCCGCTTCGCCCGGCTGCCCCGGCCGCTCGCCGCGCCGCTCGACCTCGGCACGTGGGCCGAGCAGGCGCTCCAGCTCTACGCGGCATCCCCCGGCCTGACCCTGGAAGCGTCGCTGGCCAAGGGAGTGCGCGTGCTCGCCGACCGGGACCAGCTCGCCCAGGTGCTGCACAACCTGCTCCGCAACGCCGAGGAGGCGATGCAGGGGGGGCCGGCCTGGGTGTCGGTGCGGGTGTCCGGTGACGCCGGCCGAGCGCTCCTCGAGGTGGAGGATGCCGGGCCCGGCATTCCGGAGGAGGAGCGGGGCCTGGTCTTCGAGCTCTCCCACAGCCGGCGCCCGGGCGGAACGGGGATGGGCCTGGCCATCGCCCGCCGCATCGCCACCGAGCACCGGGGGACGCTGGAGGTGGAGCAGGGCAGCCGGGGGGGCGCGCTGTTCCGCCTGGCGCTGCCGCGTGCGCCGGAGGGCCCGGGGGAGCCGGGCCCGCCCTGAGGACGTCAGGTGCGGACGGGGGTGGCCTTGAGCGCCGCCTTCCCGTCCTTGACGTACACCTGGAAGCGCACCGTCCGGCAGCTGTACTTGGCCATCAGCTGGTCCCGGTTCTTGCGCAGCTTGACGGCGAACTTCTCGAAGGTCAGCCCGTCGGCGCTCTCGCCGCACCTCTCGCGCAGGGCGACGAACTCCCGGTACACCTCCTGGAAATGCTCCTCGTCCGCCGGGCTCCGCTGCCGGGGCAGCGGCGTCGACTCCGGGCGGGCCGAGGCCTGTAGGAGCTCGGGCGGGATGTCCGCCACCCGCGTGGTGTCCGGGATGGCGTTGGCCATCGGCCCGCCGCCGCCCAGCGCCGCCGCGGGAGGTGCATTGAAGTCCGGTAGGTCCGGGATGGGGTAGGCGGTGGTGGGCTGGTGGTCGTAGTCGAGCGGCGAGGGAGGGGGCGCGGCACGCGGCGGGGTGAAGCGTCCGCCGATGACCGAGGTGGGCGTGCGCTGGATCGGCGCCGGGGCGGGCGGCGGCGTGCGCGGCGGAGGCGGCGGCGGCATCGCGTCCAGGAGCGCGGAGAGGTCCTGGAGCGGAGGGGGCGGCGGCAGGCGGGTGGGCAGCTGTGCGGGAAGGGGCTCGGCGTCGAGCTCGTCGAGCTGGGCCGCAGAGAGGGGAGCCGGGGGCGGCTCTGCCGGGGCGGGCGGGGCGAAGACGGGCGGAGGCAACGGCTCGGGGGCGGCCGGGGCCGGCTCGGGCTGGGCCGGTTCCCGCTCCGGCACGGGCTCCACGGGCCGATGCACGGCGCGGGGGGGCGGCGTGGTGCGCCGGGGCGGCGGAATGGTGTCCTCGTCGGCGCGCCGGTGAACCACCGGCCCGCGGCGGGCCATCCAGGCCGTGGCCAGGGCGGTGAGGAGGACGAGCACGGCGATGGACCCGAGCGCGAAGCGCTGGGCATCGGCCAGGGCGCCCATGAAGGGCTCCACCGACACCAGCGCCAGCACCTCCACCGGCTGTCCGGGCAGGCTCCGCCGCAGGGCCACCCGCAGGGTGGGGTCCGGGCCTCCCGTCCACATCGGAAGCCGGAGCGGCCCGAAGGAGCCGGCGCCGCCCCGCACCGCCGGAGCGCTCTTTCCCACCGGCGTCTCGCGCAGCGCCGCGGCGAGCAGCCCCCGGTCCGGGCCGCCCACCGCGCCGAGCTTTCCGCCGGTGACGAAGCCCACCGCGGCAAGCCCGAGCTCGAGCGAGACCTGGTCCG
>DATKAL010000054.1:0-7992 GCA_035498135.1 Anaeromyxobacter sp. | reverse complement strand
GCGAGGGCGGGGGAAGCGACGAGCGCCGGATCCAGTTCGCCCTCGCCCTCCTGGAGAGCGGGGACCTGGAGGACGCGGACGAGCTCCGGCGGCGGTTCGGGGGGGCCAAGGTGGAGAAGACCCTGGCGGACCGCTGGAACGCCGCCCTGGCGCGCGAGCAGACGGCGCTCACCGACTACCGCGAGGGGCTCCAGGCGCTCCTGCGCGGGGACCCCGCCGGCTGGACGCGGGTCGACCGCGCCCTCGCCTACTTCCAGACCGCCCGGCGCCCGCACCTGCCCCGCAGCCGCGGCGAGGTGAGCGCCCACCTCGCGATGCGCTCGCTCGGCGAGCCGCTCACCCCGGAGAAGGTGGCCGGGGCGGCGCGCTGGATCGACGGGCTCGGCGGGGCGCCCCCCGCCGAGGAGGCCGCGGTACGCCTCGCCTGGCGCTCGGCCCGCGGAGAGCTGACCGAGGCGCGCGCTGCGCTCTCCGGCCTGCCGGTGGCGGAGCTGCCGGCCTCCTTCCAGCTGCTCGTCCTCGAGGCGCGAGCCCGCCTGGCCGCGGACGAGGCCGAGCGCGCCGCGGTCCGCCGGGACGCGGGGGCCTTCCCGCGCGACCTCCTGGACGAGCGGGAGGGCGCCCGGCTCGACGCCCTGGCCGGTCCGGGCCGCTGACCTCGAGGCGACGGAGGACGGGATGAAGACCATCGGGCTTCTCGGCGGGATGAGCTGGGAGTCGTCGCTCCACTACTACCGGCTCCTGAACGAGCTGGTGAAGGCGCGGCTCGGCGGCCTCCACTCCGCCCGCTGCATCCTCTCCTCGGTCGACTTCGCCGACATCGAGCCGCTGCAGCGAGCCGCCCGCTGGGACGAGGCGGGGGCGATCCTCAACCGCGCGGCGCTCGGGCTCGAGCGGGCCGGAGCGGAGCTGCTCCTCATCTGCGCCAACACCATGCACAAGGTGGCCGACCAGGCGATGGCCGGCGTGCGGATCCCCCTCGTCCACCTGGTGGACGTGACGGGCGAGCGGGTGCGCGCGGCCGGGATCCGGCGGGTGGCGCTCCTCGGGACCCGCTACACGATGGAGCAGGACTTCTACCGCGGGCGCCTCGCGGCCCGGTACGGGCTGGAGGTGCGGGTGCCCGGACCCGCCGACCGCGAGGAGGTCAACCGGGTGGTCTTCGAGGAGCTCTGCCTCGGCCGGATCGAGCCGCGCTCCCGGGTCCGCTACGTCGAGGTGGTGGAGCAGCTGGTGGCGGAGGGGGCGGAGGCGGTGATCGCCGGCTGCACCGAGATCCCCATGCTCCTCGGCCCGGGCGACGTGAAGGTCCCCTACTTCGACACCACGGAGCTCCACGCGCGCGCCGCGGTCGAGGCCGCGCTCGCCTGACGGCCCGGCGCGCCGCTCACCAGGGCAGCTCGACCGCCCGGGCGAGCAGCTTCATCGTCGGCGCCAGCGCCCGGTAGACCTCGGCGCAGCGCGCGGGGAAGCGGGGGGAGCAGGCGTCCCGCTCGGTGAGGACCAGGCCGGCGGCGAAGTCCTTCCGCCGGAGGAGCTCGCCGAGCCGGTGGTCCTCCGGGAAGCCGCGCGGGGCGCGGGAGAGGCTGTCGCCCCACCACTCCAGGCGCCGCATCGCGGGCGTCCCGGTGGCGCGCCTCCAGGCGGCCGACCGGTCGCGGATCGCGATCCGGATCCGCCGCAGCGGCTCGGCCTCCGGGTGCCAGACGCCCCCGCCCACGTCGACCTCGTCCGGATCGAGGCTCAGGTAGCAGGCGGGCCCGTGGACGTCCCGCCCGGCCTCGTGCCGGAAGTGGGCGGCCACGTTGGTCTTGTAGGGCGTCTTGTCCTTCGAGAAGCGGGTGTCCCGGTGGATGCGGAAGAGCGAGCCGCCCACCGGCCGCGGATCGGCGACCAGCCGGGGGGCGATCTTCCGCAGGAGCGGGGCGAAGTCGGCGATGAAGCGGAGCATGGGATCGCGGACGTCGCGGAGGTAGCGCTCCCTGTTCCGCTCGAACCAGTCCCGGTCGTTGTGGAGGCGGAGCTCGGAGAGGAAGGTGAACAGGGCGGGCGTGAAGGGGGCGCGCGGCGGCATCGCGCGAGTCTAGCGCCGCCCCGCGCAACCGTCCGCCCCCTCGAGCGGATCCGGCGCGCGGCCGCCCCTGGCCCCCGTCAGCCCCCCCTGCTAGATCCTGCGGCGCGATGTCCGATTTCGTCCACCTGCACCTCCACACGCTCTACTCCCTCCTCGACGGCGCCATCCGCATCAAGGACCTCCTCAAGACGGTCCAGGCCAAGGGGATGAGGTCGGTGGCGGTGACCGACCACGGGAACCTCTTCGGCGCGGTGGACTTCTACCGGAAGGCGAAGGAAGCGGGGGTGAAGCCCATCCTCGGGATGGAGGCCTACGTCGCGGGCGAGAAGGGCCGCCTCGACCGCTCCGAGCGGGTGGGCCGCCACCTGATCCTGATCGCCCGGAACGCCGAGGGCTGGGCCAACCTCCGGACCCTCTCCTCCCGGGCCTTCATCGAGGGCTTCTACTACGACCCCCGCATCGACAAGCCCCTCCTCCGCCAGCACAGCAAGGGGCTCATCGGCCTCACCGCCTGCCTGGCGGGCGAGATCCCCCGGCTGGTCCGGCACGGCGAGCTGGACGCCGCCCGGAAGGCGGCCCGCGAGTACCGGGACCTCTTCGAGCCGGGCTCCTTCTTCCTCGAGGTCCAGGCCAACGGGATGAAGGAGCAGCTGGAGGTGAACGCCAAGCTCGCCCAGCTCGGGCAGGACGAGGGGATCCCGCTCGTCGCCACCGCGGACGCCCACTACGTGAAGCGCGAGGACGCGAAGGCGCACGAGGTGCTGATGTGCATCGCGTCCAACAAGACCTTCCAGGACCCCAAGCGCCTCCGCCACGACACCGACGGCCTCTTCATCCAGTCCCCGGACGAGATGGCCGCGGCGATGCCCGACTTCAAGGAGGCCATCGCCCGCAGCGCCGAGATCGCCGAGCGGTGCAACGTCGAGCTCCCGCTCGGCAAGTCCTTCCTCCCCCGCTTCGCCCTGCCCGAGGGGATGAGCGAGAAGGAGTACATCGCCCAGCTGGCGCGGGAGGGGCTCGACCGGCGCTTCCGCGAGATCGAGGGGCGCTACCCGCACGACCGCGATCTCTACCGGCAGCGGCTGGAGATGGAGCTGGGCGTCATCGAGAAGATGGGCTTCAGCGGCTACTTCCTCATCGTCCAGGACTTCATCAACTGGGCCAAGCAGCACCGGGTGCCGGTCGGCCCGGGGCGCGGCTCGGGGGCGGGGTCGATCGTCGCCTGGTCGCTCCGGATCACCGACCTCGACCCGCTCCGCTGGAACCTGCTCTTCGAGCGCTTCCTCAACCCCGAGCGCGTCTCGATGCCGGACTTCGACGTCGACTTCTGCCAGAACCGGCGCGACGAGGTGATCCGCTACGTCCGCGGGAAGTACGGCCAGGACAACGTCGGCCAGATCATCACCTTCGGATCGCTCAAGGCCCGCTCGGTGATCCGGGACGTGGTCCGGGTGATGGGGCTCCCCTTCGCCGAGGGGGACCGGATCGCGAAGCTCGTGCCGGAGCCGGTCCAGGGCAAGACCCCGCCGCTCAAGGAGCTGGTCTTCGGGAAGAAGGCGGAGAAGGAGGGCGACGCGCCCATCCCCCCCGAGCCGCGCCTGGAGGAGCTCTACAAGAAGCCGACCGTGATCTCGCAGTGGGTGGACGCGGCCGGGATCCAGCAGACCGTCACCACCAAGGACCTCCTCGACATCGGGATCGCGCTCGAGGGGCTGAACCGCCAGGCGGGGCTGCACGCCGCCGGGGTGGTGATCGCCGACCGGCCGCTCTGGGAGTACGTCCCCGCGTACCGGGACGACAAGAGCGAGATGCTGGTCTCGCAGTTCGCCAAGGACGAGGTCGAGGCGGCCGGCCTGGTGAAGTTCGACTTCCTCGGCCTCAAGACCCTCACCGTCATCGACGACGCCCTCCGGCTGGTGAAGCAGAACCACCCGGACATGAAGGAGTTCGGCGCCGCCGACATCCCCATCGACGACGCGGCGGTCTACGAGCTCATCAGCCGGGGCGACACCGCCGGCGTCTTCCAGCTGGAGTCCTCGGGCTTCACCGAGATGGTGGTGAAGATGAAGCCCTCGCGGTTCGAGGACGTCATCGCCGCGGGCGCGCTCTACCGGCCCGGCCCCCTCGACCAGAAGCTCGAGGACGGCCGGACGATGGTCGACGTCTACATCGACCGCAAGCACGGGAGGGAGAAGGTCCAGTACCCACACCCCAGCCTGGAGAAGGTCCTCGAGCCGACCTACGGCGTGATCGTCTACCAGGAGCAGGTGATGCAGATCTCGCAGGTCCTGGCCGGCTACTCGCTCGGCCAGGCCGACCTGCTCCGCCGCGCCATGGGGAAGAAGAAGGCCGACGTCATGGCCAAGGAGCGGGCCGGCTTCCTCCGGGGCGCGGTGGCGGGCGGGGTGGACGAGCGGGTGGCGGGCGGGATCTTCGACCTGATGGAGAAGTTCGCCGCCTACGGCTTCAACAAGTCCCACTCGGCCGCCTACGGCCTGCTCACCGTCCAGACCGCCTGGCTCAAGGCCCACTACCCGGTCGAGTTCATGGCGGCCCTGATCTCCAGCGAGGCCTCCAACACCGACAAGGTGGTCCTCCACATCTCCGAGGCGCGCGCCGCCGGGATCGAGGTCCTCCCCCCCGACGTGAACGAGTCCGACGCCGCCTTCGGCGCCTTCCCGCCCGCGGAGGGGGCGCCCGCCCCCGGGCGGCCGCCGTCGAAGGGGCGGATCCGCTTCGGCCTGGGGGCGGTGCGCGGGGTGGGGACCTCGGCGGTGGAGGCGATCCTCGAGGCGCGCCGGGACGGCGGGCCGTTCAAGAGCCTCTTCGACCTGGCCGCCCGGGTGGACACCCGCAAGATCAACAAGAAGGTGGTCGAGGCCCTGGTGAAGTCGGGGGCCCTCGACTTCGAGGGGATCCCGCGCTGGCAGCTCTTCGCCGGGATCGAGGCCGCGTTCGCCGCCGGCGCCGCCGCCCAGGCGGACCGGGCGAGCGGCCAGGCCTCCCTCTTCGGCGCCCTGCCCGCCGCGCAGACCGAGGCGAGGCCCCGCTACCCGAAGCCCGGCGACCAGGTGGGGGAGATCGCCGTCGAGGAGTGGCCGGAGCGCGTCCGGCTCGCCTTCGAGAAGGAGGCGCTCGGGTTCTACCTGACCGGCCACCCGCTCCAGGGCTACGAGCGCGAGGTCCGTCGCTACGCCTCCACCACCTGCGCCGCGGTCGCCCAGAAGCGCCACGGCGACAAGGTGTCGGTGGTCGGGGTGGTGGCCTCGGTCCGGGAGCGGATGAACAAGGAGAAGGGGACGCGCTTCGGGTTCATCACCCTCGAGGACCTGGCCGGGACGGTCGAGGTGGTGTGCTGGGCCTCCCGGCCCGCGCAGAACGGCCGGCCGGCGCAGAAGGGCTGGGCCGACTGGGAGCACTTCCTCAAGGGGGACGAGCCGGTGCTGGTGCACGGCGAGGTCCGGATCAACAACCGCGAGGAGGAGAACCCGCGCGCCGAGATCACCGCCCTCGAGATCGAGCCGCTGGCCGCGGTCCGCAATCTGAAGACCTCCGAGGTGGCGCTCCGGATCGACGCCGACCGGCTCACCCGGGAGCGGGCCGGGGACCTGCGCACCCTGCTCGGCAAGCACCCGGGTGGCTGCGCGGTCACGGTCCGTGCGGTGATCCCGGAGGAGAGCGAGACCACCATCGCGATGCCGCACCGGGTGCAGCCCGCCGACGAGCTCCTCGAGGCGGCGCGCCGGCTCGGCTTCGAGGTGGAGCTGAGCTAGGGGCCGTGTCGAGACTCGGTCTCCCGAGTCGTACGGTGGGTCCGGCCACAGGCGTCGTCCCGCGCAGCGACCTTCCGATGCTGCATCCCCTGGATTTCTGGGGATCGACCGCACCCGCTGTCCCACCCCTAAGGTAGGCGTCGGAGGTGGGTCCCTTTCCGGATGGTGACGTGGCGTAACTCCGCTGAAACCCAAAAGAGTTATCGTTTGCGCCCGCCTCGGCTGACCACTCATACGCGGGGCTGTAGTATGTGGGTCCTGTCTCCACAGGAGACAGCAGGGGGAAGGCCATGATGCGAGCCAATGTTCGCGTGCCCGCTCCACGTGGCGCAGCGGCTCACTGCGACATGGGGGGGCTGCTCCGCTGCGATCGACAGGCGGAGGAGATGCTCAAGGTGTTCTTCCCGGAGGCCTCGGACGGCAACCGGATGCCCTCGGAGCTGCAGGGGCTCACCGAGGGTGCCCAGACCGGCTCGCCGGGCATCCGCCGGACCCTGGTGATGGAGGGACACGGCGAGCGCCTGCGCATCGAGGTCACGGCGGTGGGCAAGGGGAAGACCCAGCTCCACCTCTGGCGGGAACCTCTCCCGGAGCCGCTCCAGATCGGCCCCGAGACCGCCGCCCCGCCGGCGGACGGGCTCACCCAGCGGGAGCGCGAGGTGGCGCTCCTGGTCGCCGATGGGCTGCGCTCGCGCGAGGTGGCGGAGCGGCTGGGGATCGCTTCCCAGACCGTGAAGAGCCACCTCAAGACCATCTTCGACAAGCTGGGCGTCCGGAACCGGGTCGAGCTCGCCCGGCGCCTGGTCCAGCACTGATCGCTCGGCCCGATCGCCTCCTCCCGGCGCGGCCGTCCGCCGCCGCGCGATCGCGTGCGCTTGCGGGCCGCCCCGGCGGCGGATACCGTCGCCCTCCCACATGGTGACGCTCCCCGACGTCCAGGCCGCCCTCGGCCGGGTCCGAGATCGCATCTACCTCTCGCCCTGCGCCCGGAGCGAGACCCTCTCGCGCCTCACCGGCACGAGCGCGTTCCTCAAGCTCGAGAACCTCCAGATGACCGGGGCGTACAAGGAGCGGGGCGCGCTGAACAAGCTCCTCTCTCTCGGCCCGGCCGAGCGGGAGCGGGGGCTCATCGCCGCGAGCGCGGGGAACCACGCCCAGGCGGTGGCGTACCACGCCGGGCGGCTCGGGACGGCCTCCACCATCGTGATGCCCGAGACCACCCCCATCTCCAAGGTGGCCAACACCCGGGCCCATGGGGCGCGGATCGTCCTCCACGGCTCCAACTACGACGAGGCCTACGCGGAGGCGCGGCGCCTCGAGCAGGCCGAGGGGCTGACCTTCGTCCACCCCTTCGACGATCCGGCGGTGATCGCCGGCCAGGGGACGATCGGGCTCGAGATCCTGGAGCAGGTGCCGGAGGTGGACGCGGTGGTGGTCCCGGTGGGCGGGGGCGGGCTGATCTCCGGGGTGGCGGCCGCCCTCAAGGCGGAGCGCCCGGCCATCAAGGTGATCGGGGTCGAGACCGAGGCGCTCCCCTGCATGCTCGCCGCCCTGGAGGCGGGGAAGCCGGTCACCCTCGAGGCCGCCAGCACCCTGGCGGACGGGATCGCGGTGAAGCGCGCCGGGGACCTCACCTTCGCCCACGTGAAGGCGCTGGTGGACGAGATCGTCACCGTCTCGGAGGAGGAGATCGCGAGCGCCATCCTCTACCTGCTCGAGCGCGAGAAGACGGTGGCGGAGGGGGCGGGAGCGGTCCCGGTGGCCGCCCTCATGCAGAAGCGGATCCGCGGGCTCGAGGGCCGGCGGGTCGTGTCCATCGTCTCGGGCGGCAACATCGACGTGAACCTCGTCGCCCGGGTCATCGAGCGCGGCCTGGTGAAGGACGGCCGGCTGGTGCGCATCAGCGTGGCGCTCATGGACAAGCCCGGCCAGCTGGCCCGGGTCTCGACCATCATCGCCAACCTCCGGGCCAACGTGATCGAGGTCCACCACACCCGGGCCTTCGCCACCCGGTTCGGCGACACCACCCTGCAGCTCACCCTGGAGACCCGCGGGCCCGAGCACGTGCAGGAGATCCTCCAGGCCCTGCGCGAGCGGGGCTACCAGGTCCAGCAGCTCGGGCTGTGACCCCACCCCGGGACGCCG
>DATKAL010000053.1:0-11470 GCA_035498135.1 Anaeromyxobacter sp. | reverse complement strand
TCTCCGTCACCGAGCGCTGCAACTTCCGCTGCACCTACTGCCTGCCCGGCGGCTGCCCGGCCGCCGCCGGGGCGCCGCCGCTCTCGGTCGAGGAGATCGACCGGCTGGTGGGAGCGTTCGCCGTTCTCGGCTTCTGGAAGGTGCGCATCACCGGCGGCGAGCCGACGCTCCGGGGGGACGTCGTCGAGATCGTGCGCCGCGTGGCCGCCACCCCGGGCGTGCGCCACGTGGGGATGACCACGAACGGCTACCGGCTGCGCTCGATCGCCGGGGATCTCGCCCGGGCCGGGCTCACCTGCCTCAACGTGAGCGTCGACAGCCTCGACCCGGAGCGCTTCGCCGCGATCACCGGCACCCCGCTCCTGCCCCGGGTCCTGGAGGGCGTGGAGGCGGCCATGGCGGCCGGGATCCCGCGCCTCAAGGTGAACGCGGTGCTCCTCGCCGGGACGGACGGGGCCGAGGTCGATCGGTTCCTGGCCTGGACCCGGGAGGCGCCCGTCACGGTGCGCTTCATCGAGCTGATGGAGGTGGGAGCCGATCCGGCCTGGTTCGCGCGCAACCACGTCCCGGCGGCCGAGCTGGAGCGGCTGCTCCAGGATCGCGGCTGGAGCCGGCTCCCCCGCGGCGAGGGCGAGGGGCCGGCCACGAACTACGGCAAGGCCGGCCACCCTGGCCGGGTCGGGATCATCGCCCCGTCCCGCCACGACGCCTGCGCCCGGTGCAACCGCCTCCGGGTCTCGTCCGGCGGACGCCTCCGGCTCTGCCTCTTCGACCGCCGCGAGGTTCCGCTCCGGCCGCTGCTCGGGTCGGACGCGCAGCGGGGCGCGCTCACCGGGGCGATCCGGGCGGCGGTCGGCGCCAAGCCGGCCTCGCACCCGGTGGCCCGGGGCGGCGCCCGGGCCCTCTCCAGCCTCTCCGCCATCGGCGGGTAGGAGCCATCCTCGTCGAAGGAGACTGCCATGAGCGACACCCCCACCTGCTCCCTCCCCCCGGCCCCCGAGCGCCGCCAGCTGCCCGTGGTCCCGGGGGCCAGGCCGGGCAAGCCGGGCTACCAGCGCGTCATCGAGGTGGGCCTCCGCTCCCTCCACATCGTCTCGATGGGGCTCGTGCTCGGCGGGATCGCCATGGGCGGGACCTACGAGACCCTTCGCGGCACCATCTGGGCGACCGTGGGCACGGGGCTCCTGCTCCTCGCGGCCTGCCTGCGCTGGGGCTGCCTCCACTTCACCCAGGGCGCCGGCTCGGCGCTGCTCCTCAAGTTCGCGCTCCTCGGGCTGGGCAACGTCTTCGACGGCGTTCGCCTGCCGTGGTACGCGGCGGCGACCGTGGTCACCTCGATCGGTTCCCACATGCCCTCGGCCTGGCGCCACTTCCCGGTCCCCGCCTGGCTCCGCTCGCTGGTCGGGCTGGGGACGCGCCCGGCATGAGCGCGGGGGAGCCGCGGGCCGGGGCCCCCGGGGCGCCGTCCGCCGGCGCCGGGGGGCTCGACTGGAACGAGGCCTGGCGGGCCGCCCGGGCGCGGGCCACTCGCCGGGGCGGGAGCGAGGCCTGGGATCGTCGCGCCCCCTCTTTCGCCCGGCACGCCATGCGGAGCGGCTACGTCGAGCGGATGCTCGAGCTCATGGCGCCGGACCCGGCCTGGACCGTGCTCGACGTCGGGTGCGGGTCGGGGACCCTGGCGGTGCCGCTCGGGCACCGGGTCCGCGCGGTGACCGCCCTCGACTTCTCCCCCCGCATGCTCGAGCTGCTCCGCGCCCGCTGCGCGGAGGAGGGGCTCGCGAACGTCACCCCGGTCCTCGGCTCCTGGGAGGACGACTGGGCCCGGCTCGGGGTCGCGACCTGCGACGTCGCCCTCGCGTCGCGGTCGCTGACGGCGGACGACCTCCGCGCCGCCCTCCTCAAGCTGCACCGCGCCGCCCGGCGGCGGGTGTTCCTCACCGCGCCGGTGGGGACCGGCCCCAACGACCCACGGGTGTTCGAGGCGGCGGGCCGGCCCTACGTGCCCGGCCCCGACTACCTCTACCCGCTCGCCATGCTTCACCAGCTCGGCCTCCACGCCACGGTGACGTTCATCCCGGTGGTGCAGGCCCGGCGCTTCGCCAGCCTCGAAGAGGCGGCGGAGGGGCTCGCCTGGATGGTGCCCGATCCCTCGCCGGCCGAGCTCGAGCGGCTGCGGGCCTGGCTGGGCCGGGAGCTGGTGGCCGTGGCCGGAGGCCTGGAGCTCTCCTCGCCCCGGACGGTCCGGTGGGCCGTGCTCTCCTGGAGCACGGAAGACCCGGCGTGAACCGCGGCCCGCGAGGCGCTCCGGTAGGGCACAGGGGCCCCGGCGGCCCACGTCCGGATCGCGGTCGACTGCGGCGTGCGGCTGGTGGCGCTCGCCACCCGGGCGAGCGCCGACCGGTCGGGCTCTCCCCCGGCCCAACCGGTCTCCGCGGTGATCAAGGCGCCGAGCGTCCGGGTCGTGCCCCGGCGCGCCTGACCGCCCCGGCCGGCGCGCTCACCCGGCCGGGAGGAGCCCGACGTCGCGCAGCAGGCCGTACAGGAGGTCGAGCGAGAGGAAGGCGGTCGGGCGGCCGGCGTGGAAGAGCACCCCCGCCTGCAGGCCGACCACGTCCCACAGCTCGAGCCGCAGCGCCGGCCCGAGCCGGTCCTGCGGGATGGCGCCCACCAGGACGAAGCCGGCGGTGGTGACCGCCGGCCACTGCTCCCGCGAGACCAGCCCGAGCGCGCCGAAGGCCACCGCGTGCGGGTCGGCGAAGAGGTTCCCGCCGCCCACCGCGCTGGCGTGGAGGAAGAGCGAGGGCGCCGCGATCTGCTGGCCGCCCCCGGCCTCTCCCCGCACCCCCGTGGTCGTCACCGAGACCTGGTAGACGAGCCCCAGGGTGGGGAAGTCGGGGGCCCAGCGCCCGTCCCAGGAGACGCCCGAGACCAGGAGCAGCCGCTGGACGTGGGCCTCCTGGATCTCGACGGGGTGCGCCCCGAGCGCGAGGGCGGGGGCGACGAGCAGCCAGGCGGCGAGGAGGAGGGCGCGCATGCTTCACCCCAGGACCTGCTTGACGGTGTTCATCACCGTGGGATCGTCGAAGACGAAGGCGTGCTCGCGGACCGGCCCGGTGAGGGTCTTGAGGAAGGGGCGGCCGGCCGCGCCGAGCCAGTCCAGGGTCTGGTCGTAGGGGACGAGCGAGTCCCCGAGGACGAAGTCGTGGGAGGTCCCGGTGGGCCCCGCTCCGTCCAGCTCCAGGTTCGCGCCGGTGGGCCGGTTCCGGGCGAGCACGATCGCCACCCCGACGTCGCCGTCCATGTACGCGAGCGGATCGCGCAGGCGCTCCTGGGCGGCGCGGGCCCGCCCGAGGAAGTCGTCCGACAGGCCGGGCAGGCCGGCCCAGCTCGCGGGATCGGTCGCGCTCCGCGGGACCCCGCCGCCCGGAGGCAGGAAGGCGTTCCAGGAGGGGACCATCTGGTAGATGGCGGGCCAGGTGCGGACGATCGCCTGGAAGGCCTGCTCGCCGGCCGGCCCCATGAGATCCCCGACCACCAGCGCCCGCGCGGCGTTGACCGTCCCGGCGAGCGGCGCCGCCACCAGGGCCACCGCGGCGACGCAGCGGGCGAAGGCGTCCGGGGCGGGGAAGAGCTTGCTCGCCAGGACGACGAGGAGCGCCCCCTGGGAGTGGGCCGCCACGCGCCAGCGCCCGCCGGGCGGCCGGCGCTGCTCGAGGAAGTCGCGGAGGAGCGCGGCGTTCCAGAGCAGGTCGGCGCGCCAGTCGTAGAGGAAGGTGTTGAAGGTGGGCGGGACGAGCTCGTAGGCGAGCTGCAGGGCGTGCCCGGGCCGGATCGAGACCCCGGTCCGGAGCGAGGTCTTGACCGGCGCCGCCTGCCCCGGCGCGTGCTCCATGCTGAGGAGGTCGACGAGCGCGCTCGCCGGTGCGGCGAGCAGCCCGCCGGTCCGCACCCCGAGCTCCATCCGCCCCGGGTAGCCGAGGTCGTTCCCGGCGCTGTCCATCAGGGTGATCCCGCCGGTCCCCGGCACCAGCAGGTAGCCGTCAGGCACGGCCCCCTCCGCCGCCTCCAGGCATCGACGCGCCACCCGCCTTCCAGGCCTCGGCGAAGGCCTGCGCCACCTTCCCGCCGAGCGCCACGGTGAGCACGTGCCACCAGGAGTCGCTCACCGTCAGGTCCCCTCCCCAGCCGGCCTTCACGATCACCAAACAGAAGACGCAGACGATGGCGAGCACCGCCACCCGCATGGTCGAGTAGCCGGCCTCCCCCGTCCCGTCGGTGAGCAGGGAGGGGAAGCAGGCGGCGAAGCCCAGCAGCAGGAGGACCAGCCCGACGGCAGGGAGGTCGCCGGGCGCGGAGCCGCGCGCTCCCCGCGCCGCCGACACCAGGGGCCAGAGCGCGGCCCCGACGAGGGCGACGACGCCGGCGACCGTGAGCGCCACCCCGAGGGTACGGAGCCCGGGCGCCGGTGGGGGAGTGGGCGCCGGGGCCGGTGCGGCCGCCGCCGGCACCGAGGCCACCGCGGCCGGCGCCACGGGAGGCAAGGGCGCGGCGGGCGCCGGCGAGAAGGGCGGCGCGGGCGCGAGGGGGCCCGCCACCGGGAGCGGGCCGGGTGGCGGTAGCGGCGCGGCCTGGGGCGGGGGTTGCGGCGCCTCGATCTCTGCGGGACCTCCAGCGGGTCTGGCCATGGGCCTCTCCTCCCGAGTGCGCGGCCGGCGCTCAGCGCCGGTCCGGCGTGATCGCGGCCGCCGGGGAGCTCGCCTCCCGGCGGCTCTTCGCGAAGAACACCCCCATCGACGTGGCCACGATCCCCTGGAACGGCCCGAGCACCGCGTGGCTGCTCTTCAGGAAGTCCGCAGGGGACGCGGCGGAGAACGGCTGCACCCCGAGCGTGAAGAGCACCGTCAGGAGGTAGGCGGCCGAGAGCCAGAAGGTCACGCGGAAGAAGAACCGATCGCAGGTGGCGGCCGGCCCACCCTGGCGCGCCCTGAGCGCCCCGGCCCCGAGCACGGTGGTGACCAGCCCGAGGGTGGGCGCGATGGTCGGGAGGAGCCACTTCCAGGCCGCCGAGGCGTCGGGGTAGACGCCGTTGGCCGTCTGCACCAGCAGGATGGCGGTGGGCGGGAGCGCCCCCAGGTACCAGAGGCGCGCCAGCCGGCGCTGGCAGAGGGCGAGCGGGTAGCGTCCGTCGCTCACGGCAGCACCATGGCGGCGAGCCCCGAGCGCCGGAGCTGGTCGGCCCCGGGGACGTCCCCGCCTTTCAGGAACTCGGCCTGCTCGTCGTACCGGTGGCGGGCGAACTCGTAGATCAGGGCGACGGAGAAGACCCGGTCGCCTGCCGGCCGGGCGGCGATGCTGGCCGGCAGCCGGGGGGCCCCGCTCTCCGCCCACTCCGAGGCAAGCTCCTCCGTCATGGGCTTGGGCGTGGAGTCGAAGTCCTGGTCGGTCACCACGAAGGCGATCACGCGGAAGTGGCCGGGCGTGGCCTGGAGGAGCGCGCGCAGGTAGTCGCGGATGGAGAACGACCCGAAGCGCGGCACCGTCGACCAGCGGGCGTCGCCCGGCCGGGGGCTGCCGTCGTCCCCCACCTGCTCGAGGCGCGTGACCAGGGCGAAGCCTCCCGGCACCGAGTACCAGGCCCGGTCGCGGTAGCCGGCCCCGGAGAGCGCCGCGCCGAGGAACCCGTCGATGTCGCCGAAGGTCCGGCCGCCGGCGGAGGGGCTCACCTTCGAGAGATCGATCGCGACGCGCGCCGTGGGGGACGGCGGGGGCCAGGGGAAGAGGCGAGGCGCCTCCTCCGCCCTGGCGAGGGTGCCCGAGCCGGAGGAGCCCGTCAGGCCCGATCCTCCCGCCCCGAGGGAGGGGCCGGCGATGCCCTTGAACGCCCCGTGGCCGTCGCGAGACGCCCCAGAGAGCAGGCGATCGATCTCCGGTTCCTCGCTCACGATCACGCCCTTCGCCTTCTTCTTGGCGGCCTTCTTCGCCGTCTTCGCGGCGACCTTGTCGCCATGCGTCGACGAGGAGGCCTTGGGCTCCTCCGGGCGAGGTGGAGGGGCGGCCTCGCCGACGAGCGGAGGCTGGGGCCGCGGCGAGGCAGCCGCAGCGGCCGGCGCCGGGCTCGACCCCGGCGCGGGGGCGGAGCAGGCGCAGGCGACCGCCAGCGCGATCAGCGCGCAGGCGCTCAGCCCCCTCGAGCGGTGCTCCGGTCTCCGCACCACGCGGCGCCTCCCGCGGCTCCTGTAACGGCGGACCGTGCGTGAAGCTCGACGTGACGCGGACCGAGGACGTCCCGAACGGGATCGGGCCCCGGGGCTCCAGGGCCCTTCACTCCAGGGCGTTCTTCCCTCGTCCAGGGGGCCCCGCCCGCCCGTCGGCCTCCAAGGCCTCCTTGTAGGCTTCGGAGTGGACGTCGTACCGCTTCAGCACGCGGTGGAGGCTCTCGCGGGTCATCCCGGCCTGCGCCGCGGCCCGCGTGACGTTCCCCTGGAAGGCGCGCATCAGCTTGACGAGGTAGCGCCGCGAGGCGTCGTCGCGCGCCACCTCGACGGCTCGGCGGAAGCCGACGGAGACGTCGGCGGCGAGCGGCGTCTCCTCGGGCACCGCCCCGACGCCCTCGCCGGTCGCCTCGCGTCGCTGCTCCACCGCCCGCGCCACGACGAGCGCGAGCTCGTCGGCGTCCACCGGCTTGGCCACGTAGTCGCAGGCCCCGAGCTTGATGGCCGCCACCGCGTCGGGCACGTTGGCGTAGGCGGTCATCATCACCACGCTGGTCCCCGGCGAGCGGCTCCGCGCGGCCCGGAGCACGTCGAACCCGCTCGCCCCCGGCATGCGCACGTCGGTGAGCACGACGTCGAAGTCGGCGGAGCCGAGGAGGGCGAGCGCGGTGGCCCCGTCGGCCGCCGTGGTCACCTCGTAGGCCCGCTCCAGGATCGTGGCGATGAGCTTCAGGACGCTGGCCCGGTCCTCCACGACCAGCACGCGCGCTCGGGACCCGTCACTCATGGACCACCGCTCCCCGTGTGGGCCCGGGCAGGTGGAGGGTGAAGAGCGCTCCCCCCAGGTCGCCGTTCCTCACCTCGATGTCGCCCCCGTGCGCGCGGGCGATGGTGCGCGAGACCGCCAGGCCCAGGCCGGTGCCGGCCGCCTTGGTGGTGAAGAAGGGCTCGAACAGGCGCGGCCGCAGCGCGGCCGGGATCCCCGGGCCGGTGTCCGCCACCGCGACGTGCGAGCCCGCCTCGGACTCGCCGATACGGACCGCCACCGATCCCTGCGGCCCCGCCGCCTCGACCGCGTTCTTCACCAGGTTGAAGATCGCCTGCCGGAGCTTGGGGCGATCGGCCAGGGCCCTCGCCCCTCCCACGACGGCCAGGCTGACCCCCGCCGCCTGGGCCGACGGCCGGAGCCGCTCCGACACGTCGTCGCAGAGGAGGCGCAGGTCGACCGGCCGCAGGGCCATCGCCTCCTCCGGCCGGGCCAGGCCGAGGATGCTCTCCACGATCTGCTTGCAGCGCAGGGTCTCCTCCCCCACCGCGGCCAGCTGGTCCTTGAGCCGGGGGTCGGCCACGTCCCGGTTGAGCGACAGGTAGCCGAGGATCACCTGGAGGGGGTTGTTGATCTCGTGGGCGAACCCGGCCGCGACCCGGCCGATCCCGGCCAGCTTCTCCGACTCCACCAGCCGCGCCTGGTGCTCCTTCAGCGCCACCGCCATGGCGTTGAGCTCCGCCGCCAGGGCCCCGAACTCGTCCGGCGTGTCGATGGCGATCCGGGCGTCGAGGTCCCCGCTCCCCAGCGCCGCCGCCCCCCGGCTGAGGCGGGCGAGCGGGCGGGCGACGGAGCGGGAGAGGTAGTAGACGGCGGCCGCCACCAGGGCGGCGGTCACCGCCAGCGCGGCCGCGAGGAGCCGCGCCGAGGTGGTCTCCAGGGCGTCGAGCGACGCGCGCGACGCGGCGACGGTGGCCTGGAGGCGGGTGACGAGCTGGCCGATGCTCCGCCGGATGCGGGAGACCAGCGGGTAGCTGCGGTCGTGGACCAGGGCGGCGGCCGGATCCTCGTTCTGCACCGCCGGCGCGACCTCCTCGCTGAAGGCGCGGTCGAGCTCCACGATCGCGTCCCGGGCGGCGTCGAGCGCGGCGATCGCCTCCGGCTCGTCCACCAACGCCCGCAGGCGCTCGATCAGCTGGAGCGACCGGCCCCGGGCGGCCTCGTACTCGCGGAGGCGGGCGCCCTTGCCCATCACGAACTGCCCCTCCCGGCCGTACTGCTCGTGGATGGCGGCGTCGAGCTGGAGGGCGAGCTGCATCTGCTCGTCGTGCTCCTCCATGTTCTCCACCGTGGCGGCGATGCGGCGCAGGGCGAAGGCCTGGAACGAGGCGGTGAGCAGGAGGGAGGCGAGGACGCAGGCGAAGGCGACGCCGAGCCGGCGCCGCGTGGCGAAGAGAACGGGGCCGCCGGCGCTGCGCGACCTCGCCGGCCTCGGGTCTCCGCTGGTCATCGGTCGGCCCGGCTCCTCCCCCTCGTCCCGAATCTACTATTTGCCCGGCGCGGCGAGGAGCGCCGGACCTCACGGGTCCCCGTGAACGTGTGACGCCCGCGGTGACCGCCCTCCCCGCCCTCGCGTCTCGCCCGAGGCGTATCCGGCCGCGTCACGGCGCGAGCGCGGCGCGACGGCGCCCCTCGCCGGCCCGGGCCCCGGTCAGCTCGCGCACCACCTCCAGGAACCGGTCGACCGTGGCCCGCCGCTCCTCCGGCCGGCGGAGGGCCACCAGCCGCGTCCGCGGGGCGGGCGCGCGGAGCGCGCGGTAGGCGACGCCGTCCAGCCGGAGCCCCTGCGCCGAGGCCGGGACGAGGGTCACGCCGATCCCGGCGGCGACGAGGGTGACGGCGGTGGAGAGCTCGAGCACCTCCTGCGCCACCGCCGGGCGGAACCCGGCGCTGCGGCAGGCCTCCCGGACCACGTCGATCCAGCCGGGGCGCGGGTGGCGGGGGAAGAGGACGAAGGGCTCGTCCGCCAGCGCCCGCAGCGGGAGCGCACCACGCCGGGCGAGCGGGTGGCGCGCGGGGAGGGCGGCCACCAGCGGCTCGTCCGCCAGCGGCTCGGCCTCGAGCGAGTCGTCGCCCACGGGCGGGCGGGCCAGGCCGACCTGGATCCGGCCGGCGCGCAGGGCCTCGACCTGCTCGGCGGTGGAGAGCTCCTCGAGCGAGAGCGCCACGCCGGGCTGGCGCTCGCGGAACCGGCGGTAGAGGCGGGGCAGCAGGGCGAAGGTGGCCGAGGCGACGAATCCGACCGCCAGCGACCCGGCCTCGCCCCGGGCCACGCGCCCGGCGGCGGCCGCCGCCTGCTCCAGTCGCTCCAGGATCGACCGCGCCTCGGCCCGGAAGGCGGCCCCGGCCTCGGTGAGCCGGACGCGCCGCTGGGTGCGGAGGAAGAGGGCGTACCCCAGCTCGCGCTCGAGCTGCTGGATCTGCTGGCTGAGGGGCGGCTGGGCGATGTGGAGCCGGGCGGCCGCGCGGCCGAAGTGCAGCTCCTCGGCCACGGCCAGGAAGTAGCGGAGGTGGCGGAGCTCCATCCGTAGATATTTATCAAATATCGATCTGGATGAACGATATATTGGACGTCTCGCTCGCCCCCGGGCAGGCTCGCCCCTGCCCGCCGGACGCCTCCCCCGGCCGGCGAGGTCGCATGCGCTCCTCCCTCGCCCTCCTCGACGACGACGGCCGCCCCGGGCCGGGACCCGCCCGGGTCCGCGGCTCGCCGGCCGAGCTCCACGCCTGCGCCCTGGAGCGGGCCGGCCGCGCCCGGGTCCAGGGGATGCTCGCCCTGGGGCTGGCCGGCCTCTGCGCCTTCCTCAACGTCTTCGCCACCCAGCCCCTCCTCCCCCTCCTCGGATCGGTCCTCGGGGTCTCCAAGGCGGCGGCCGCCCTGACCGTCAGCGCGCCGGCGATCGCCGTCGCCCTCGCGGCGCCGTTCGCGGGGCTGCTCGCCGACCGGCTCGGCCACCGGCGGGTGATGGTCGGGGCCCTCTTCCTCCTCGCCCTCCCCACGCTCCTCGCCGCCACCGCCGGGGGCGTCGGCGCCCTGGTCGCCTGGCGCTTCGCCCAGGGGCTGGCGGTGGCCGGGGTGTACGCGGTCGGGATCGCCTACGCGGGCACGGCCTGGAGCGGGGGGGACGTCGGCCGCGCCGCCGCCGCCCTGGTCACCGGCAACGTGCTCGGCGGGTTCCTCGGCCGCACGGTCTCCGGGCTGGTCGCCGAGCACGCCGGCTGGCGGGCGTCGTTCGTCGTCCTCGCCCTGCTCACCGCCGCCGGGGCGGAGCTGACGCGCCGCTGGCTCCCCGCCGGGACCACGCCGGCGGCGCCGGCGCTCGAGGGGCTGGCCGCGCTCCGCGCCCTCCCCGGCCAGCTGCGCGACGCGCGCCTCGCCTCGACCTTCGCCGCCGGGTTCGACGTCCTCTTCGGGCAGGTGGCGGTCTTCACCTACGTCACCTTCCACCTCGCCGGGGCCCCCTTCCACCTCGGCACCGCGGCGCTCAGCGGGATCTTCGCCGTCTACCTGGCAGGGGCGGCCGTGACGCCGGTGGCGGGCGCCTGGATCGGACGGATCGGCGCGCGCCGCACCCTCGCCCTCGCCCTGGCCACCGCAGCGGGCGGCTGCGCGCTCGCCCTCGTGCCCCGGGTGCCGGCGGTGATCGCCGGCCTGGCGCTCTGCGCCAGCGCCGCCTTCGTCGCCCAGGCCGCCGCGGCCAGCCACCTGAACCAGGTGGCGCCGGCGCGGCTCCGCTCGGTCGCCAGCGGCGCCTACCTCTCCTGCTACTACCTGGGCGGCGCCGCCGGCGGGATCCTGCCGGCCGCGGCCTGGGCGCTCGGCGGCTGGAGCGCCTGCCTGGCGCTGGTGGCCGGGATCCACCTCGCGACCCTGGCGGTCGCCTGGCGGTGCTGGGAGCGCGAGCCCGCCTCGGCGGGCGCCGGGTCGCGCTCGCCTGATCGCGCCGGACCGCCGGGAGCACCCCGCTACTCGAACATCCGCCCCGCGTACTCCTCCAGGGCCCGGGCGAAGTCCGGCTCCAGCGGCGCGCGGTAGACCATGGTGGTGGCGAGCTCGGCCGCCAGGATCGCCGAGCGGTACTTGGAGGGGAGGGCCTTCACCCGGGCGCGGTAGCGGGGGCTCTCCCGGATCAGGGCGGGGAGGTGCGAGAGCAGCGCCCGCCGGTAGGCCGGCTTCCTCCAGAGGTCCGGGCTCGCCTCGAAGAAGCGGAAGAGCCGGGCCTTCTGGGCGTTGATCTCGCCGCTGAGCGAGCCCGAGATCTCGGTGAAGCTCCGGCGCCCGCCCTCCTCCCGGTGGCGCCGGAGGATCAGGTTGGCCTCGTCGGCGGCGCGGCGCTCCAGGATGGCGAGCACGTCCTTCACGTACTCCTCCTTGTGCGCGAGGAACTCGTGCTCGTCGAGGAGGAGGTTGGCGATGATCTCGTACGAGGAC
>DATKAL010000052.1:0-2430 GCA_035498135.1 Anaeromyxobacter sp. | reverse complement strand
CTGTGGCAAGCTCTGCCTCGATGCTCCGGCCGCTCCGCCGCGCGGCGCTCGTCCTGCTCGCCGCGGCCTGCACCCGTACCCCGCCCCTCGCGCTCCCGTCCGCGCCGACCCCGGCCGCCCCGCCGCCCGCCCTCGCGGCGGCCGCCCGCGGCAGCGCCCCGGCCGGCCCCGCCTCCCGCCCGCCGCTCGAGCCGGCGATCCGCGCGCGGCCGGCCCCCTGCCTCCCCCGCCAGCCCTCGGCCCCGCCGAGCGCGCTCGCCGAGGCGGCCAACGCCGCCCTGGACGCGGACCAGTCCCAGCGGGCCCTCGACTGCGCGGAAGAGGCCCTCCGCCTCGCGCCGCGGCTCGTCCCCGCCCTCTCCGCCCGGGCCGAGGCCCTGGCGCGGCTCGGCCAGCTCGAGCCGGCGCGGCTGGCCTTCGCCCGGGCGCTGGCGGTCGACCCCGACGATGCGGCGGTCCTCCTCGACGCCGCGGACTTCCACGTGCGCCGGCTGGGCGAGAGCCGCGACGCCCTGGAGACCGGCCTCGAGTACGCCCTGCGCGGGGCCCGGATCGCCTCGCGGCCGCCACGCCGGGACCGGGACCTGGCCGCCCGCCTGGAGCTCGCCGCCGGGATGGCGGAGAACGACCTGGGCCGCAGCCAGCTCGCGCTCCCCCACCTCGATCGCGCCGTCCAGGCGCTCCCCCGCGAGGCCGCGGCGGTCTACGAGCGGGGGGTGGCGCTCTTCGAGCTGTGCCGCTTCGAGGAGGCGCGCAAGGCCTTCGAGCGCACCCTGGCCCTCTCACCGGACGATCCCTGGGCGCTCCACCAGCTGGGGCTCCTCGCCGAGCGGCGCGGCGACGCCCGCAAGGCCGAGGACCTGCTCGCCCGCGCCCGGGGGATCGCCCCCAAGGACTTCCAGCCCGACCTCCCGGTGGACGCCCGCGCCTTCCAGGCCGAGGTGGACGCGGCGGTGGCCGCCCTCCCCGAGGCGGAGCGGAAGGCGCTCCGGCTCGCGCCGGTGGAGGTGCAGGACCTGCCCGACACCGACGACCTGGTGGCCACCGAGCCGCCGCTCTCCCCCACCATCCTCGGCCTCTACCGCGGCCCGGCCGAGGACGAGCCCTGCACCGAGGCGGACGGGCCCAAGTGCCGCAGCATCGTGGTGTACCGCAAGAACCTGCTCCGCTTCGCCCGCGACCGCCGCGAGCTCACCGAGCAGATCCGCGTCACGCTGCTCCACGAGCTCGGGCACCTGCACGGCGAGGACGACGACGAGCTGCGCGACCGCGGCCTGGAGTGAGGGCCCGGGGCGCTCGCCGCGTCACGGCGCGAGGCGCCGGTAGAGCGCCTCGTAGCTCGCCGCGCTCCGCTCCCAGCTGAAGTCCTGCGCCATGCCGCGCCGGACGAGGCCCGACCAGGCGCGCTGGTCGCGGAACGTCTCCAGGGCCCGGCGGAGGGCGAGGAGGAGGGCGGCGGGGGTGTAATCGCGGAACTTGAACCCGGTCCCGCGCTGCCACCCGTCGTAGTCCTCGACCGTGTCCTCGAGCCCGCCCACCGCCCGGACCACCGGCACCGTCCCGTAGCGGAGCGAGTACATCTGGTTCAGGCCGCAGGGCTCGAAGCGCGAGGGCATGAGGAAGAGGTCCGCCCCCGCCTCGATCCGGTGGGCGAGCCCCTCGTCGAAGCCGATCCGGGCGGCGACCCGGTCCGGGCGGGCGCGGGCCGCGCCGGCGAAGACGTCCTGGTACTCGGGCTGGCCGCTCCCGAGCAGGGCCACCTGGACGCCGTGCTCGAGGAGGGTGGGGAGCGCCGCGGCCACCAGGTCGACCCCCTTCTGCTCCGCGAGCCGGCCCACCATCCCCACCAGCGGGACCTCGGGCCGGACCGGGAGCGACAGCTCCCGGGCGAGCGCCTCCTTGCAGCGCGCCTTGCCCGAGAGGTCGTCGGCCCGGAAGTGCGCGGGCAGGTGGGGGTCGCGGGCGGGATCCCACTCCGACACGTCGATGCCGTTCAGGATGCCGTGCAGGTCGGCGCGCCGGTGGCGCAGCACGAGGTCGAGGCCGTGCCCGCCGTCCGGCGTGACGATCTCGCGCGCGTAGGTGGGCGACACCGTGGTGAGCGCGTCGGCGAAGGAGAGCGCCGCCTTCATGAAGCTCAGCTGATCGTGGAACTCGAAGCCGTCGAACCGGAACTCGTCCCAGGGCAGGCCGAGGAACGGCACCACGTCCTTCGGGAACACGCCCTGGTAGGCGAGGTTGTGGATGGTGAAGACGGTCCGTGCGCCGGCGAGCGACGGGTCCTCCGCGTGCTCGTTCCGCAGGAGCCACGGGCAGAGCCCGGTCTGCCAGTCGTTCGCGTGGACGACGCGCGGGCGGAGCCGCAGCGCGGCGGGGAGGGCGAGCGCGGCCCGCGACAGCCACGTGAACCGCTCCGCGTTGTCGCCGTAG
>DATKAL010000051.1:0-3365 GCA_035498135.1 Anaeromyxobacter sp. | reverse complement strand
GGCGTTGACGATGTCGACGATCGTGAGGCCGAGCGCCTTGAGCCGATCGGGCCGCAGCCAGATGCGCATGGCGTAGTCGGACCCCCCGAACAGGGTCACCTGGCCGACGCCGGGGATGCGGGCGAGCTGGTCGTTGATGTTGATGAGCGCGTAGTTGGAGAGGAAGTTCGAGTCGTAGGCCCCGGAGGGCGAGGTGAGCGTCACCAGCATGAGCGGGAAGGAGAGCGACTTCTTCACGTTCACGCCGTAGTTCTTCACGTCCGTGGGCAGGGAGGGGGTCGCCTGGGAGACCCGGTTCTGGGTGAGGACGTTGGAGATGTCGAGGTCCGCGCCCACCTCGAAGGACACCTCGAGCTTGAGGGTGCCGTCGTTGGCGTTGGTGGACTTGAGGTAGATGGAGCGCTCCACCCCGTTCACCTGCTGCTCGATGGGGGTGGCGACCGACTGCTCGACGTCGAGGGCGCTCGCCCCCACGTAGGTGGTGGTGACCTGGATCACCGGCGGGGTGATCTCCGGGTACTGCGCGATGGGCAGGCGCGAGAGCGAGACCAGCCCGACGATCACCGTGACGATGGAGATCACCATCGCCACGATGGGGCGGCGGATGAAGAAGTTGCCCATGGCTCACCTCGCGGGAGCGGCCGGAGCGGCGGGCGCCGCGGGGGCCGGCCCGGAGCCGGCCGCGGGAGCCGGGGCGGGCGCGCCGGCCGGCGGGGCCGCCTGGCCGCCCGGGGCGGGGGCCGGGGCCTCGGCGGGCACCACCGTCGCCTGGACCGGCATCCCGTCGCGGACCTTGAGCGCGCCCTCCACGATCACCTTCTCGCCGGGCTTCACGCCCTCGTCGAGGATCCAGAGGCTGCCCACCCGCGGCCCGACCTTCACGTGGCGCGACTCGGCCTTCCCCTCGGCGTTCACCACCACCACCGAGTACTGCCCCTGCAGCTCCTGCACGGCGCGCTGCGGGACGAGGAGCGCGCCGGGGCGCAGCTCCTCGCGGTACTTGATCTTCCCGTACATGCCGGGCCGGAGGATCTTCTTCGGGTTCTTGAAGGCCAGGTCGGCGCGGAGCGTCCCGGTCTGCGGGTCGACGGCCCGGTCGACCAGGACGATGTAGCCGCGCTCCGGGTAGACCGACCCGTCGCCGAGGACCAGCTCCGCACCCGGCCGGTCGGCGGTGGGCTGGGGCGGCGCGGCGGCGCCGGCCGCGGGGAGCTGGCTCGCGTACTTGAGGTAGAGGGCCTCGGGGATGTTCACCGAGACGCGGACCGGGTCGATGGAGGAGACGGTCGTGAGGAGGGTGGGATCGCCCTTCCCCACCAGGTCGCCGACCTTGCGCTGCGCCTGGCCGGCGAGCCCGTCGATGGGAGAGGTCAGCCGGCAGTAGCCGACGTTGAGCGCGGCGTTCTCCACGCTGGCCTTGGCTGCGTCCACCTGGGCCTGCGCGGAGCGCTGAGCGGCGAGGGCGTTGTCCAGCTCGGCCTGGCTGATGGCGCGCTGCTCGGCGAGAGGCTTGAACCGCTTCACGTCCAGGTCGGCCTTCGAGAGCGCCGACTGGGTGCGCGCCAGCTCCCCCTTCGCCTCGGCCAGCTTGGCCCGGTAGGGCTGGTCGTCGATGGTGAAGAGGAGCTGCCCTTTCTTCACCTCGGAGCCCTCCTTGTAGTCGACGGACCTGAGGTAGCCCTCGACCCGGGCTCGGATCTCGATGTCCTCGTAGCCCTTGATCGTCCCGGTGAGCTCGCCGCCGACCGGCACGTCGCGCTGGAGCACCTCGGCGACGGAGACCTCGGGGACCGGAGGGGCCTTGGCCTCCTCCTTCTTCGGCCCGCAGCCGGCCGCCGAGAGGGCGGCCGCGGCGAGGAGGGCGAATCGGAGCTGCGAGGAGGCGCACACGGAGCGGATCGAGAGCGGCATGGGATCCTCGGTCGAAGTCGAGACGCAGCCGCGAGAGTCTCCCCTGGCGTGGGGAGGGGGGCAACGGGACTTTGGTGCCATATGCCGGGCGAGGCGGCGCGGATTCCGCCCGGTCCCGGACGGGGCGGTCGGCCAGCGGGACCGCCCCGGCGCTCGGGGCGCGATCACCCGAGCCGCAGCAGATGCCAGCCCCACCCTTCGAGGTCCACGAAGAGCCCCTGGTCCGCCAGCTCCTGGCCGGCGCGCTCGTAGACCGCGCCGT
Source organism: Anaeromyxobacter sp. (assembly GCA_035498135.1). Lineage (GTDB taxonomy): Bacteria > Myxococcota > Myxococcia > Myxococcales > Anaeromyxobacteraceae > Anaeromyxobacter. The sequence goes on along the minus strand of DATKAL010000051.1, from coordinate 1,192 downwards.
CGCGCACGTCGGCGAGCCGCCACGACCGCCCGCCCAGGTCCGGCCAGGGCGGGCGGACCAGCCCCTGCGAGCGGGACGGCGCCAGGTTGAGGACCACCAGCCGCCGCTCCTCCCCGAGCCGCCAGCACCAGGCCACCAGGTTCCCGGTGGTGGGGTTGTCCGGCCAGCCGCCCAGCGGGCAGCGGGCGAACGCCCCGTCGCGGTAGACCGGGTGGACCGCCTCCGCGAGCAGCGCCCGGTAGAAGGCCTGGAGCGGCTCGTCGACCGGTTCCTCCGGCCGCCGGCCGAGGAACACCGGGAGCCGGACCCGCCGCCCCTCGAATTGCCCCTCGTGGAAGAGCCGCGCCCCGGGCAGGGTGGCGACCGCCACCGCCCCGGCGCGCGCCCGCTCGCCGAGCGCGGCCGCCGCCCGGGGCTCGTCGTGGTTCTCCACGAACCGGACCAGCTTCTCCTGGTAGTCGAGCCCGGCCCCGAGGTGGTCGCGCACCGAGCGGGCCGACCCCTCGACCAGCCGGTCGTAGAGCCGCTTGTCGTAGCAGAAGTCGAAGCCGAGCTGCTGCAGCTCCCACTCCATGTCCCAGTAGGCCTCGGCGATGACGAGGAAGCCCTTCGCCGCGCTCCGCACCTCGGAGAGGACCTCCTCCCAGAGCTCGCGCGCCGGGGGGGGCCCGACCCGCGCCCCCCAGGTCCGGGCGAAGACGCGGTTCACGAGGAGCATGGCCATGTCGACCCGGACCCCGTCGCACTGGCGGGCGAGGTCGAGGAGCGTGTCCGCCAGGGCCCGCCGGTAGCCGGCGGAGAAGGCGTCCAGCTGGAGGACGTCCGGCCAGGGCGGGAAGTAGGGGTCGCGGCCGCGCGCCACCACCGCGCCGCCGGCGCGGAGGAAGGCCTCCGGCGCCCGGGCCAGGTCCTCGTCCGTGCCGCGGACGAAGTACTCGGGGTGCTCGCGGGCCCAGGGGTGGTCGGGCGCCACGTGGTTCGGGACCAGGTCGAGGAGGAGCCGGATCCCGCGCCGGGAGAGCTCGCGCCGGGCGGCGGCGAGCCCCTCCGGACCGCCGAGCCGGGGGTCCACCGCGTACCGCCGCACGCAGTAGGGCGAGCCCGGCACGTCCTCGGGCGTGAAGCCTGGGAGCGCGGCGCGGAAGGAGGCGACCAGCTCGGGGTTCGCGAGCGCGATCCGCCGTCCCTCCGG
>DATKAL010000050.1:0-6431 GCA_035498135.1 Anaeromyxobacter sp. | reverse complement strand
CGGCCTGGTCCTGCTCCTCGAAGGGGCGCCCGTCCCGCTTGTTGAGCACCTCGAGCGCTCCCCGCACCCGGCCTCCGCGGGCGATGGGGGCGCAGAGCAGGGACCGCGTCTCGTAGCCGATCGCCTCCGACACCGCCCGGTAGAACCGCGAGTCCTTCTCCGCGTCGGAGACCGCCACGCAGACGTTCTCCTGGGCGCAGAACCCCACGATCCCGACGCCCACCGGGACCTTGAGCCCGAGCCGGAGCAGCTCGGCGGCCCGTGGCCCACGGGCCACCGCGAACTCGAGCTCCCGGAGGCGGGCGAGGAAGACGGAGCCCGCCTCGCAGGCGGTCTTCTCGATCGCCAGGTCGAGCAGGTACCCGAGCCCGGCCTCGACGTCGCCGTCGGGCAGCTCCGCCACGCGCTCGAAGAGCTCCGCCAGGACGTCCACGCGGCGCGGCCCCGGGCGGCGCACCCGGCCGATGGTCGCCGGCACCACGCTCGGGGCGTGCACCTGCTCGACCCGATCCGCCGCCGCCGAGGGGCGCGGCGAGCCGGGCTCGGCGACCGCGGCCAGCGCGGGCCGGGCGACCCTCGGGGCCACCGGCGGGGGGGGCTCGGGGGGCGGCACCGCCACCAGCCGGGGCCCGGGCCGGGCGGCCGGGGGCGCGGGCGCCGGTCGCCCGGGAGCGGGCGGGGGCGGGGCCGGCTCCGGCGTGGCGGCGGGGAGCTCGCTGATCCGGAAGACGCGGCCGGACTGGGGATCGGTGACGTGGATCGAGCCGTCCCCCTGGATGTCGCAGAGGACGTTGGCGATCACCTGCGCGCTGCCGATCTTCTCCAGGCCGATCTTGAGCGCGGCGAGCCAGTGCTCCGCCTGGATCCGCAGGGTCAGGGCGAAGGGCTGGGCCGGCTCGGCGGCCGGGACGAAGACCTCGTAGCGCGACATGCCGCTCCTACATGGCGGTGAGGATCCGGAACTCGGTCCGCCGGTTCTTCGCCCGCCCCTTCTCGGTCTTGTTGGAGGCGATGGGCTTGGTGGGGCCGAAGCCGATGGTCTGCAGGCGATCGGCGGCCACCCCCTTCTTCACCAGGAAGTCGCGGACCGCCTCGGCGCGCAGCTGCGAGAGGCGGAGGTTGTGGGCCGCGGGCCCGGTGGAGTCGGTGTGGCCCTCGATCGAGACCCGCATCGTCGGGAGGTCCTTGAGGACCTGCACCACCTGGTTGAGGAGCGGGAAGGAGTCGGGCAGCACCTTGGCCTTGGCGTAGGCGAAGTGGATCTGCTGCTTGATCTCGATCCGCTCCCTGCGCACCTCGACCAGCGCGTACTTCTTCGGGCAGCCGTCGGGCGGCAGGCCGGGGACGTCGGGGCACTTGTCCGCCCAGTCCGGGATGCCGTCGCCGTCGCGATCCTGGATCGGGCAGCCGCGGTTCTCGAGCGGGCCGGGGTTGTTCGGGCAGGCGTCCACCAGATCGACGATCCCGTCCTTGTCGTTGTCCGGGTCCGGACAGCCGTCCTCGTCCTGGAAGCCGTCCTTGTCCTCGGGGTCGAGCGGGCAGCGGTCGATGTCGTCGGGGATCCCGTCGCCGTCGCTGTCCTTCAGGATCGGGCAGCCGTGGTTCTCCGGCGGGCCCGGGTCGTCCGGGCAGAGGTCGTCCGCGTCCGGGACCCCGTCGCCGTCCCGGTCGAGCTTCTCGATCACGATCGCGGGCGACTCCTTCTTGGCGATGGTGACCTGGGCCGGGGCGCAGTCCCTGGAGAAGTCGAGCGCCTTGCGCGTGTTCCGCTCGGCCACGGCGAGGTGGTCCTCGGCCGCGTCCCCGTCGCCGTTGGCGATCGCCGACTCGGCGATGTCGACGTGGACCTCGGCCAGGGCGAGCTCGCGCGGCGCGCAGCGGGCGGCGCCGGACTTCCGCGCCTTGTCGAGGTCGGCGTGGATCACCTGGGCGTTCTGGCTCAGCTTGGCGCTCGAGGCGCAGGCGGCCAGCACCCCGGCGAGCAGGACCGCGAGGCGGCGGCTCACGGCGCCTCCTTCCTCGGCGTCGCGTTGGAGGCCTCGAGGGCCTTCTTCCGGGCGGCCTTCGCCAGCGCCAGGGCCTTGACCGCGAACCCCTCGCTCGTCTCGTACTGGGAGTGGCCCTGGGCCTCGCGGGCGGCGTGCAGGTAGGCCTCCGCGGACACGTACTCGTAGGTGGCGGTCGTCGACGCCCCGGCGGCGCGCGCGGCCTCCAGCTCGACGTCGGCGTCGATCAGCGCGGTCGTGGTCCGGACGGGGCCACAGCCGATGAAGGTGGCCAGGGCGGTCAGGGCGAACAGCGCCTTCGGGAGACGCACGGAGGAGAACTCCTTTCGTCCTGCGAGCTTCCGACGCTACCCGTCAGGGTGAGGGGAGTCAAGGAACCGCGCCCCTGGCCGCACCCTCCCTCGGCCGGGGCGGCTCGCCCCATGCCCGGCCGAGGCCTCACGCCCGGGCCCGGAGCGAGGCCACCAGGTCCTGCAGGGTCTGGCCGCGGAACGGCTTCTCGATGTAGCCGTCGGCGCCGGCCCGGTCGGCGGCGGCGCGGTCGGCCGCCCGCGAGCGGGCGGTGAGCATGTGGACTGGCACGGCGGCGAGCGCCGGGTCGGACTTGATCATGCGGCAGACGGTCAGGCCGTCGAGCCCGGGGAGGACGACGTCGAGCAGCACCAGGTCCGGCCGCCAGGAGCGGGCCTCGGCGATGGCGCGCGCCCCGTCGGCGGCGCAGCGGACCTGGACGCCGTCGTCCTCGAGCAGCGCCGTGAGCAGCGCGCGGATCACCGGCTCGTCGTCGACGCAGAGGACCTTGAACGAGGAGGGCGAGGGGGCCGCCGACATGGGCCCTCCTTCTATCGCAGCGGCGATCGGTCGGCCACCTGGCGGCTTCGCTCGGAGTGCGGTGCTTGTCCGACCTCGACCTACCTCGACGTGGCGGCGGGCGGACAGCCGCCGGCGGCTCACTGCGCGGGGGGGCAGGAGAGCGTGGGGGGCATGAGGCAGTAGTCGTTGCCGCTCGTGCCGACGGCGTTGACCGTGCCACCGTTGTAGGTCTGGTAGTCCTGGTTCGAAGCCGGCAGGTTCCCGCCCGACCAGAGGTCGAAGGTCGCCGAGACCTTCGCCCCGTTCGCGACCAGCCCGTACGTCCCGGACGCATAGCCGGAGAAGACGTTCATCGCGCCCGCCGTGCAGTTCGCGACGCCGCTCACCACTCCATCCAGCGCCCACGTGGAGGCGCCCGAGGCGGCGATGAGGACCTGGTCGCCGGCGTTGTCGTGGACGAGGTTCCCGGTGAACGCGAACGTCGACGGCGCGAACCCGATGCCGACCACCCCTCCGACCTTCCTCGCAGTCCCCGGACCCCAGGTCCTCACGGCGCCGTTCTGGCAGATCTGAGCGCCCGTGATGGCGACGAGAGCGTTCCCCTGGAGCGCAACCGCGGTGTCGCCGTTGTGGTGGAACGCTCCTCCTTGAATCGTGAGGCTCGGATTGCCCGAGGTCGAGGTCGTCGCGTCCACGCCGGTGCCGACGCTGCGCTTCACCGTGGCCCCGCCCAGCGTGACGTTGCCCTCCTCGAGCCGCAGCCCGGTTCCGTTCTGGTCGAGCACGAGCCCGGTGGTGGCCACGAGCGCGGTCGGCGCGGACCGGTTGACGTCGATCCCGATCCCCGACGCCCCCTGCACCGTCACCCCCGTGAGGTCCACCTCACACGCCCCGCCGATCGAGATCCCCGTCGCGAGCACGCCCGTCGCGGGCGCCAGGGCCACCGCCTCCACCGTCACCGTGTCCAGGCTCACCGCCTGCGCCGCACAGCTCACCGCCACGCCGGTCCCCGTCGCGTCCTGGTCCTGGATCGCCACCCCCGCCAGCCGGGCGCCGTCCCCGAGCTGGACCGCGGTCGCCGCCCCGGAGTCGTCCACCAGGATCACGTGCTGCGTCGGATCGAGCGGGCTCTCGCTCCCGGTGAGCGTCACCCCGGCCGGGACGGTGAGCGGGAAGCTCTCGCCGGTCGCCGTCTTGCCGAAGGTCCCCTTCCCTCCCTGGATGCTCACCGTGGCCGAGCCGTTCGCCGTCGCGTAGGCCCCGGCCGCGGCGAGCGCCGCCCCGAGCGACCGGAAGCGGCACGCCACGGGCGCGCCGGCCCCGCTCGGCGCCAGGCTGGCGGACGTCGCCCCGCCCGCCGCGTCGGCCACGAACACCGGCCCGGCCGGCTTGCACTGGCAGGCCGGCGCGGCGCCCCCCGCGCAGACCAGCTGCTGCGCGTCGCAGTCGTCCGCGGCCGCCACCTGCCAGGCGCCGCAGACCGGATCGGCGCTGGTGCAGCGCTCGATCCCCTTCCCGTCGGAGCTGCAGCGCGGCGCCGAGCCGGGATCGCCCGGGATGCACATGGCCGCGCACTGCGCCGCCCCCGTGCTGCACCTCAGGTCGATCCCGCAGGCCTGGCCCGACGGGCAGCTCGCGGCCTCCCCGGGCGCGGTGCAGGCCGCCCCCTCGAGCGGGACCGAGCAGCCGGTCGCGAGCAGGGCGGCGGCGAGCGCGAGCAGGGCGCGCATCAGAAGCTGCCCTCCACGAAGAAGAGCGTCACGCCGGCCACGCCGGCGGCCGCCCCCACCGCGTACAGGACGTTGGCGGTGTGCGCCTTCGCCTTGGCGTCCTTGGCGATCTGGTCGGCGTCGGGGTGGACGTTCCCGTCCAGGAGCTTGTCGCTCTGCTGCTTCGCCGCCACCCCGAAGTAGGCGCCGGCGCCCACCGCGGCCACCGCCACCCCGGCGGCGATCCAGGTGTAGAGGCGCCCCCTGGCCTTGGGCGGCTCGGGCGGCGGCTTCGCGGGCGGCGGCGCGGCCGCGTCCGGCGGGGCGGGCGGCCGGGCCGAGAGATCGGGCGCGGCGGGCGGGGGGCGGGGCTCGATCGAGATGGAGAGCGGGACCGGGGGCGGCGGGAGCGCCGCCGTGGCGGCCCCCGCGGCCGCCGCCACCCCCGCGCCGGCCGGCGTGGAGGCGGGGCGGAGGACCACGTCCACCACCCGCGAGGCGGTGGGGGAGAGCTGCACCTCCTGCTGGAGCGGCTCCTGGCCCTCCAGGGTGAGCGCCACCTGGTAGCTCCCCGGCGGAAGCACCGCCTGGGCCGGCGTCTTCCCCAGCGGCCGCCCGTCGACGCGCACCTCCGCGCCCGGCGGATCGGAGTAGACGAGGAGGGCCTGCACCCCGGCGGCGGCGAGGCGCGCCTCGAGCCGGCCGATCGAGGCCCGGACCGCCGCCCGGTCCTTGGCGTCCGGGACCTCGCGCAGGTAGTCGGTGTAGCTGCGGAGCGCCGCCGGCCACTCCTGGAGCTTCTCGCGGCACTGGGCCAGGTTGTACTGGATGGCCCCGTGCGGCTTCAGGCGGTAGGCGGCCTCGAACTCGGCGACGGCGTCGCGGTAGCGCTTCGCCTTGTAGAGGCTGGTCCCCTTCTTGAAGTGGGCGCGGGCGTCGGCGACGTCGTCTGCCCGAACGGACGGGACGGTGCAGAGGAGCAGGGCGGCGGAGAGGGCGAGGGTCGAGACGGTTCGCGTCATCGGAAGGGATCGGGCTTGAGATCCTCGTCGGCGTAGGGGTCCCTCCCCGGCTCCGCGCCGGCGGCGCTCGGCCCGCGGGGGCGGAGCGCCGTCCGGGCCGGCCGCGGCCGCGAGGCGGGCTCCGGGGCCGCCGTGGGCGACGGCGGCTCGACCACCAGGACCGGCGGCTCGGGCACCGGCACGGGCGCGGCGGCGGACGGGAGGGGCGGCGGCGGCTCGACCTCTGCAGCGGCCGCCGACGGCGGCCCGACCGGGTGGGCGCCCCAGTACCGCCCGGCGGCGAGCGCCAGGGTGAGGGCCACCGCCGCGCCCACCGCGGCGAGCATGCGCCGGCGGGCCGGCCGCGCGGCCGCCCGCAATCCGGGCCTCGACTCGGGCAGGGCGACGGTGCCGCCTCGCCCGCTCGGCCGCGGCGGCGAGTCGTAGCGCGCGGTGCGGACGGCGGGCGACCCGGCCATGCAGGAGGCCAGGCGGATCCGCGCCACCTCGCCGGCAAAGGCGAGCATCGACTCGAACCGATCGGCCGGCCGCTTGGCCAGCGCCCGGAGCACCAGGGCGTCGACCTCGGGCGGGATCCCGGGCTGCCGGCGGCCGGGCGCCTCCGGGATCCGGGTCTGGTGGGCCACCAGGGTGGCCATCGGGGTCTCGCCCACCAGCGGCAGCGCCCCGGTGAGCAGCTCGTAGGCGAGCACGCCGACGGCGTACACGTCGGCGCGGTGGTCGATGCGCGACCCCACCGCCTGCTCCGGCGCCATGTACTCGGGGGTCCCGATGATCGAGCCCTCGCGGGTGATCCGGTCCCGGCCGGTGAACGACCCGGTGCTGGAGATCCCGAAGTCGATCACCTTGGCGCGCTCGGCGCCGTCGGCGCCTCGCACCAC
>DATKAL010000049.1:0-2980 GCA_035498135.1 Anaeromyxobacter sp. | reverse complement strand
GCCGCCGCGGCCGGAGCGTCCCGAGCGCCCGGACCGCGGATCGCGCGAGCACCGCGGCTTCGGCGGCGGGGGTGGCTTCGGCGACAAGAAGCGCGGCTACACCGGTCCCCGGCTGCCCGGCGACAGGGGCCCGGGGCACCGCCCGCCGGAGAAGAAGACCCTCACGCACAACCCGTTCGCCGCCCTCGCCCAGAAGCTCGAGGACGCCGGCAAGCCGCCCGAGGCGGAGGCGGCGGCGCCTGCGGAGCCCGGCGGCGAGCCCCCGGCCGCCGCCCCCGAGCCGGCGGCGACGCCGCCCGAGCCCACCGCGGCCGCCCCCGCCGAGCCCTCGCCCGCGGAGGCCAAGCCGGGCGAGCCGGCGTAGAATCGCCTCCAGCCGCCCGCCCCGGCCACGGTCGGGCGCGGGCGCGGGCGCACGAGGAGGCGTACCGGCGCATGGTCCCGTTCGGCCGCACGGCCGCGATCTTCGACGTCGACGACTCGCTCCTCGACGGCAACGCCGGGACCATCTTCACCTGGTACCTTTACAGCGAGAAGGTGATGCTGCCGGAGGTGCGGGCGCGGGTACCCCGGACGCTCTACGACTACGCCCGCAACCGGCTGAGCGAGCAGGACATGGTCGAGGTCGGGTCCCGCTGCCAGGTGGGGCTCTACGCCGACGTGGTGAAGGCGCACGCCCACGCCTGCTTCGAGAAGCACCTCCGCAAGCGCATCACCTCGGGGGCGATCCGGCTCATCCGCAAGCACCTGCTGTCCGGCCACTTCGTGGCCATCGCCTCCGGCTCGTCCCAGTACATCATCGACGAGGTGGGCCAGCACCTGCGGGTCCACGAGGCGATCGGCACCCGCACCCGGATCGTGGACGGGAAGATCACCGACCAGATCGTCCCCCCGGTGATCTTCAAGGAGGGGAAGCGGGAGGCGGTCGAGCAGCTGGCCGAGCGCTGGGACCTCGACCTCGCCCGCAGCTTCCTCTACTCGGACGCCGCCGCGGACGTGCCGCTCTTCGAGCTGGTCGGGAACCCGGTGATCGTGAACCCCAAGGCGCCGATGCGGGCCCTGGCGGAGCGGCGCGGCTGGGAGATCACCCAGTGGAAGGAGCGGAACAAGCCCGGCGCCGAGCCCGACCTGGCCGACGAGTGGGGGAGCTGGGAGGGTTGACCTCCCCCGGCGCCGGTCAGCGGCCGGCCCAGCCCGGCCCGAGGCGGAAGAGGCGGGCCGCGTTCTCGGCCGTGACCCGCCCGACCTCCTCGGCGCTCGCGCCCCACACCTCGGCCACCTTCGCCGCCGTCTCCGCCACCCAGGCCGGCTCGTTCCGCTTCCCGCGATGCGGCACCGGGGCGAGGTAGGGGCAGTCGGTCTCCACCAGGAGGCGATCGCGGGGGACGATCCGGACCGCCTCGCGGATCGCCCCGGCGGTGCGGAAGGTCACGATCCCGGCCACCGAGACGTGGAGCCCCAGGTCGAGGTAGGCGCGGGCGGCGGCGGCGTCCCCGGTGAAGCAGTGGATCACCCCGCCGGCGGGCGGGACGCCCTCCTCCCCCAGGATGCGGGCGCACGCCTCGTCCGCCTCCCGGACGTGGACCACCACCGGCTTCCCCGCGCCGCGCGCGGTCCGGAGCGAGCGCCGGAAGCCCTCCTCCTGCGCGTCGCGGGGGGAGTGGTCGTAGTGGAAGTCGAGGCCGGTCTCTCCCACCCCCACCACCCGCGGATCCCGGGCCAGCGCGTCGGCGACCGCCCAGTCGGCTTCCGGGACGCGAGCCGCGTCGTGCGGGTGGATCCCGACCGTGGCGGCGAAGAAGGCCGGATCGCGCCCGGCGAGCGCGAGGGCATTCCCGAAGTCGCCCGGCCCGCGCCAGAGCCCCACGCAGACGATCCCGGTGAGCCCCGCGGCGCGGGCCCGGGCGATCACCGTCTCCAGGTCGGCGGCGAAGTCCTCGCCGTCGAGGTGGGCGTGGGAGTCGACGAGCGGCACGGCCCCTCCCCGCTCACTTGACCCGGGTGCCGGGGACGATCCCCTCCCCCACCGTCACCACCTGGAGGTTCGGGGCCTCACCCGCCGCCAGGAGCATGCCGTGGGAGGTGATGCCGCGGAGCGGCCGCGGGGCGAGGTTCGCCACCACCACGATCCGCATCCCCACCAGGGCGGCCGGGTCGGGGTAGGCCTGGGCGATCCCGGCCACGATGGTCCGCGTCGCCGGCTCCCCCACGTCCACCGTGAGCTTGAGGAGCTTGTCCGCCTTCTCCACCTTCTCGGCCGCCTTCACCTGGGCCACGCGGAGCTCCACCCGGGCGAAGTCGTCGTACAGGATGACCCCCGGCGGCGGGGGCGGGACGACCTTGGCGCTGGCCTTGGTCGCGGTCTCGGCCGGGCTGGAGGCCTTCGCCACCTTGGGCGGCTCGCCGGCCTCGGCCGGCGGAGCGATGAGCTTCGCCAGCTGCTTGGCGTCGACGGGCAGGATGGCGGGCGGCTTGGCGGCGAAGCGCACCGGGGCGCCGTCGAAGGGGGTGAACTCCTCCGGCCAGGCGAGCGAGACGCCCCCCAGCGCCGCGGCCAGGCCCTCGGCGAAGCGCGGCATCACCGGCGCCAGCATCACCGCGATGGCGTGGAGCGCCTTCCCGAGGTCGTGGAGGAGCGCCTGGGTCTCGGGCGCGTCCGGGGTCTCCCAGGGCTTGTTGTCCTGCACCGCCTTGTTGGCCAGATCGGCCAGCTCGTTCACGGCGCGCAGCGCGGCCCGGTACTCGAGGTCGTGGAAGGCCGTCCGAGCGGTGGCGAGCGCGTCGGCCACCGCCTTCCGATCGAGCCTGGGCGTTCCCCGCGCGGCGCTCCCGGACAGGCTCCCCAGCTTGGCCACCGGCGAGTGGACCCGGGCGGCCAGGTTGGCGATCCGCTTCTGGAGGTCGGCGTTCACGCGGTTGCGGAACTCCTCCAGCGACAGGTCGATGTCGTAGATGCCCGGCGAGAGGTTCGAGGCGTAGA
>DATKAL010000048.1:0-4988 GCA_035498135.1 Anaeromyxobacter sp. | reverse complement strand
CTTGATCTTCTCCAGCACCACGCTCGAGCTCACGCGCCTTCCTCCTGCCAGCTGGCGAACCACCATGAGGACCAGGATCACGACGCCTGCCATCAACCAGGTGTTGCTCACGCTGCCTCCCATGCGAATCCGCCCTCGGCCTGCATGCTGAGGAGGCCGCCGGTGACGTTGACGACGTCGCGGAACCCCTCCTCCTTCAGCACCCGCACCACCAGGTGGGCCCGGAAGCCCGAGCGGCAGTAGACCACCAGCCGCCGATCCCTCGGGAGCGCCTCCCAGCGCTGCCGGACCTCGTCCACCGGCACGTGCACCGCACCGCGGAGATGCGCCTCCCGGTACTCGCGGTCGCTGCGCACGTCGAGCACCAGCGGGGGCCGATCGGAGCCGAGCTCCGATCGGAGCTGCGCCGCGGTCACCAGCGGGCTGAACCCGGAGAGGTCGTTCAGCCCGACGAAGGCGGCCAGGTTGACGGGGTCGTTGGCCGACGAGTAGGGCGGCGCGTAGGCGAGGTCGAGCTCGGAGAGATCCTCCAGCGTCATCCGGCCCTGGAGCGCCGTGGCCAGGACGTCGATCCGCTTGTCGACGCCCGCCTTGCCGAACGCCTGCGCCCCCAGCAGCCGCGAGCTCTTCCGGTCGTAGACGAGCGCCAGCGACATCTCCTCCGCCCCCGGGTAGTAGCCGGCGTGGTGGTCCTTGTGGATCACCGCGACGCCGGCGTCGAAGCCGGCCTCGCGCGCGGCGCGGGCGGAGAGCCCGGTCATGCCGGCGGTGGCATCGAAGACCTTCACCACGCTGGTGCCCACCGCACCCCGGTAGCGCATGGGCTCGCCCAGCGCGTTGGAGGCGGCCACCCTCCCCTGCCGGTTGGCGGGGCCGGCCAGCGGGATGCGCACCCGCCGACCCGAGACCTTCTGCGTCACCTCGACCATGTCACCGGCCGCATAGACGTCCGGGTCGGAGGTGCGGAGGTGCTCGTCGACGAGGAGCCCGCCCGACGGGCCGATCTCCAGCCCCGCCGCCCTGGCCAGCGACAGCTCCGGCCGGACGCCGACCGAGAAGAGGACCAGGTCGGCCGGAAGCTTGCGACCGTCGGCCAGCTCCACGGCCTTCTCGGAAGGGAGGACCGCCTTCACGCCGGCCCCGGTCACCACCCGGACGCCGTTGGCGTCGAGCTCCGCCTCGACCCGGGCTGCGAACTCCCGATCCATGACGGCCATGACCGTGGGGAGGAGCTCGACCAGGGAGGTCTCGAGCCCGCGATTCCGGAAGGCCTCCGCCATCTCCAGCCCGATGAAGCCGCCGCCCACCACCACCGCGGTGGCCGGGCGCTCGCCCTCGAGCCGGGCCTGGATCCGGTCCATGTCGGGCACGGTCCAGAGCCGGAAGACGTGGGGGGCGTCCGCCCCCGGCATCGACGGGGCGATCGGGTTCCCACCCTGGGCGAGGATGAGCTTGTCGTAGGAGAGCCAGCGCTCCCCGTCCGGCCCGCGGGCCCGCACCCGGTGGCCGGCCCGGTCCAGCTCCAGCGCCTCGGTCCCGACGAGGACCTTCACCCGGTAGCGCCGCTCGAACCCCTCGGGCGTCTGGAGGAGCAGCTTCTCGCGCTGCGGGATGTCGCCGGAGACGTGGTAGGGCAGGCCGCAGTTGGCGTAGGAGACGTAGGGACCGCGCTCGAGGACCGTGATCTCGGCCGTCTCGCTGAGCCGCCGGGCCCTGGCCGCCGCCGTCGCCCCCGCCGCCACCCCGCCGATCACCAGCAGCCTGGTCCTGGTCACGTGTCGCTCCGAGCGGGGAGGAGCCCCGCGCTCCGTGGGAGCCGGGCGCCGGGGAAAGGGTTCGGCGCCGGGGCACCCGGCCGTCCGCGCAGCAGGGCCCGCCGTGGAAGCGGCGCGACGGGTCGTCCGGCGGGGTGGGATCGGGGCGGGCGAGGATGGCGGCCGGGGGATCCCATGTCCACCTCCGGCGCCGACCGCCGCCGCGGTCAGGCGTGCATCACGCCCGCCACCTCCCGGGCCCAGGGGATGGAGGGCTGCGCCCCCGGCCGGGTGACGCTGAGGGCGGCCGCCGCCTGGGCCCAGGCGACCGCCTCCGGCACGCTCTTCCCCGCGGCAAGGGCGGCGCACAGCCCGCCGATGAAGGTGTCCCCGGCGGCGGTGGTGTCGACCGCCTTCACCGGCCTGGCCGGCTGGTGCGAGGCGCCCTCCGGCCCCACCACCACCACGCCGCGCGCCCCGAGGGTGACGAGGACGCGCCCCGCGCCCTGGGCCCGCAGGCGCTCCGCCGCCGCCACCGCGCCGTCGACCGAGTCCACCGGGATCCCGGTGAGCGCCGCCGCCTCGACCTCGTTCGGCACCAGGAAGTCGGCGCAGGCCACCAGCGCCGGCGGCAGGGGCTGGGCCGGCGCCGGGTTGAGCACCACCGGCCGGCCCAGGGCCCGGGCGCGGCGGGCGGCGTGCTCGACGGTGGCGAGCGGGGTCTCGAGCTGGAGGGCCACGACCTTCGCCGCCGTCAGGAGGTCCTCCCAGGCGTCCACGTCCTCCGGCCCGAGCCGGCCGTTCGCCCCGGGGATCACCACGATCCCGTTCCGGCCCTCGTCGTCGACCACGATCAGGGCGACGCCGGAGGAGCCGGCCAGCTCCTTCACCCCCCGGCAGTCCACCCCGTCCCCCTCCAGGCCGGCGCGGAGCTGGGCGCCGAAGCCGTCCGAGCCGACGCAGCCGATCATCGCCGTCCGGGCCCCGAGCCGGGCCGCCGCCACCGCCTGGTTGGCCCCCTTCCCGCCCGGCACGGTCGCCAGGTCGCGGCCGAGCAGGGTCTCGCCCGGCGCCGGGAGCCGCGGAGCGCGCGCCACGAGGTCCATGTTGAGGCTGCCGATCACCACCACCTGCGGCTCGGCCATGGGCACCTCACGCTTGCCGGCCGGGCTCGAAGCTGGTCTGGACGAAGGCCCGGGCCCGGTACTTGTCGATCACCACCGCCACCACGATGATGAGGCCGGTCACCATCAGCCGCGCGAAGTCGCCCATCCCGAGGAGCAGGAGGCCGTTGTTCAGGACCCCCATGATGCAGGCGCCGAGGAAGGTGCCGACCATCGAGCCCTTCCCTCCGCTCATGCTCGTCCCCCCGATCACCACCGCGGCGATGGCGTTGAGCTCGAAGCCGCTCCCCAGGATCGGGCTCGCGATGTTGAGCCGCATCATGTACATCACCGCCGCCACCCCCACCATCGCGCCGCAGACCGTGTAGGCCGCCACCTTGGTGCGCCAGGGGGCGTGCCCGGACAGCCGCACCGCCTCCTCGTTGTTGCCGATGGCGTAGATCTTCCGGCCGAAGACGGTCCGCTGGAGGATGAAGCGGCCCGCCGCCACCGCCAGCACGGCGATGAGGAAGATGATGGGGATCCCGGCCACCGTCATGCTCCCCACGTCGTTGAACGACTCGGGGAAGGAGAAGATCGTCCGGGAGTTCGAGATCTCCAGGGCCGCCCCCCGGGCGATGTTGAGCATCCCCAGGGTGACGATGAAGGAGTGGATCTTCCAGCGCTCCGAGACCGCGCCGTTGAAGAGCCCGCAGAGCATCCCCACCGCCATGCTGGCGGCGACCGCCGCCGGGACGGCGAGCGTGGCCGGCCAGCCCTCGTGGGTGATCACCAGGCCGCCCACCACCGTGGCCAGCGCCAGGACCGAGCCGACCGACAGGTCGATCCCGCCGAGCAGGATCACGAAGGTCATCCCCACCGAGATCACCGTGTTGATGCTGATCTGGGTGAAGATGTTCGTCAGGTTGGCGAGCGAGGCGAAGCGCGGCGCGAAGATCGAGAAGAGCGCCGCCATCAGGGCCAGGGCGAGGCCGATCCCGGCCTCGCGCATGAGCAGGTTGAAGAGCTGCCGGGCGCGCATGGGCCTCCCCTACCCGGCCGCCGCCGGGACGGGCGGGGCGCGGTGGATGTACTCCTGGTAGGCGAGGGCCAGGATCCGCTCCTGCCCGAACTCGGACCGGGGGACGTCCCCGGTGATCCGCCCGTTCGAGAACACCAGGATCCGGTGGCAGATGCCGAGGAGCTCCGGCAGGTCGGACGACACGATCACGATCCCCTTCCCCTCCGCCGCCAGGCGCCAGAGCAGCGCGTAGATCTCGGCCCGGGCCCCGACGTCGATGCCGCGGGTGGGCTCGTCGAAGAGGAGCACCTCCGCCCGGCGGAAGAGCCACTTGGCGATCACCAGCTTCTGCTGGTTGCCGCCGGAGAGGTTGCGCGCCAGCTGGTCCACCGAGGGCGTCTTGATCGCCAGCTCCTCGACCAGCTCCCCGGCCGCGGCGCGCTCCGCCTCCTCCTGGAGGAGGCCGGCCCGGGCCACCCGGGCCAGGTCGGTGAGGGTGACGTTGACCGCGCAGGTCATGTCCAGGATCAGCCCCTGCGCCTTGCGGTCCTCGGTGAGGAAGCTCAGGCCGTGCCGGACCGCGTCCCGGGGGGAGCCGATCTCGACCTCCCGGCCGTCCCGGAGGATGCGGCCGCCGGCCCGCGGATCGGCCCCGAAGAGCGCCCTCAGGGTCTCGGTCCGCCCGGAGCCGACCAGCCCCGCCACCCCGAGGAGCTCGCCCCGGTGGAGGGCGAACGACACCTCGTGCGGGCTGCCGCGGCGGCGCAGCCCCTCCACGCGGAGGAGCTCGGCGCCCGGCCGGATCTCGGCGTGGAACGGGTGCTCGTCGCCCATCTCCTTGCCCACCATGAGCTTCACGATCCGGGGGATCCCGGTCTCGCGGGCGGGCAGGGTCTCGACGGTCCGGCCGTTGCGGAGGACGGTGATCCGGTCCCCGACCTCGAAGAGCTCCTGCAGGCGGTGGGAGATGTAGATCACCGTCACCCCGCGGGCCTTGAGGCGGGCCACGATCTCGAAGAGGCGCCCGATCTCCCGGGGCGTCAGGGTGGCGGTGGGCTCGTCCAGGATCAGCACCCGGCTCCGGCTGGAGATGGCGCGGGCGATCTCGAC
>DATKAL010000047.1:0-2562 GCA_035498135.1 Anaeromyxobacter sp. | reverse complement strand
CGGGCCGCATCACCGTCATGGCGTCGACCGAGGGCGGCGTCGACATCGAGGAGGTGGCGGCCAAGACGCCGGAGAAGATCCTGAAGGAGGCGGTGGATCCGCTCACCGGGCTCCTGCCGTTCCAGGCCCGCCGGCTCGCCTTCCTGCTCGGGCTCACCGGCGAGACGGTGCAGGCCTTCGTGCGCTTCGCCACCGGCCTGTACAACGCGTACGTGGCCACCGACGCCTCGCTGGCCGAGGTGAACCCGCTCGTCGTCACCGCGGCGGGTGGCGTCTTGGCGCTCGACGCGAAGATGAACTTCGACGACAACGCGCTCGACCGCCACCCGGAGGTGGTGGCGCTGCGCGACCCGGCCGAGGAGGATCCGCGAGAGAACGAGGCCCGCGAGCACGACCTCTCGTACATCGCGCTCGACGGGGACATCGGCTGCATGGTGAACGGCGCCGGCCTGGCCATGGCCACCATGGACATCATCAAGCTGTCGGGCGGGCGCCCCGCCAACTTCCTCGACGTGGGGGGCGGCGCCGACGAGGAGCGGGTGGCGGCCGCGTTCAAGATCCTGCTCTCCGACGCCCAGGTGAAGGCGGTCCTGGTGAACATCTTCGGCGGGATCATGAAGTGCGACGTGATCGCCAACGGCATCGTGGCTGCCGCCCGGCAGGTGGGGCTCTGCGTCCCCCTGGTGGTCCGGCTGGAGGGGACCAACGTGGAGCTCGGCAAGGAGATCCTGGCGGGCAGCGGCCTCGCCATCACCCCCGCCGACGACCTCGGCGACGCGGCGCGAAAGGCGGTGGCCGCCGCCGCGCAGCCCGCCCCCGCGGGGCGGGGAGGTGGGCGCGCGTGAGCATCCTCGTCGACGGCTCCACGCGCGTCCTCGTCCAGGGGATCACCGGGCAGGCGGGCGGCTTTCACGCAGAGCAGATGCTGGCGTACGGGACCCCGGTGGTGGCCGGGGTCACGCCGGGCCGGGGAGGCGGGACCTTCCGGTCGCGGGTCCCCATCTTCGACACCGTGGAGGGGGCCGTCCGGCGCACGGGCGCGAACGCCGCAGCCGTCTTCGTCCCGCCGCCGCTGGCGGCCGACGCCATCCTCGAGGCCGCGGACTCGGGGATCGCGCTCGTGGTGGTCATCACCGAGGGGATCCCGGTCCTCGACATGCTGAGGGTGAGGCGCTTCCTTGCCGACCGACCGGCGACGCGGCTCCTGGGGCCGAACTGCCCGGGCGTCATCACCCCCGGGCAATGCAAGATCGGCATCATGCCGGGCCACATCCACCGGCCGGGGCGCATCGGGGTGGTCTCCCGCTCGGGGACGCTCACCTACGAGGCGGTGCACCAGGTCACCCAGCTCGGGCTCGGCCAGTCGACGGCGGTGGGCATCGGGGGCGACCCGGTCCACGGAACCGACTTCGTCGACTGCCTGCGGGGATTCGAGGCCGACCCCGGGACCGACGCGGTGATCCTGATCGGGGAGATCGGCGGGGCGGAGGAGGAGCGGGCGGCCGAGTACGTGAAGCGGGAGATGAGCAAGCCCGTGGTGGGGTTCATCGCCGGCCGGACCGCGCCGCCCGGCAAGCGCATGGGCCACGCGGGCGCGGTCGTCTCGGGGGGCAGCGGCACCGCGGAGGCCAAGCTCGCCGCCTTCCGCGAGGCCGGGATCGAGGTGTGTGAGGGTCCCCATCTGCTGGGCCGGACCGTGCGGGATCTGCTCGCCCGGAGCGGCGCCCCCGCGGGCGGGTGACGGAACCAGTCGCCCCGAGAGCGGGCGCGGAGGGTCGCGATGGGCATCGAGAGGACGCTTTCCATCATCAAGCCCGACGGCGTGGAGAACGGGGTGGTCGGACGGGTGGTGGCCCGCTTCGAGGCCGCCGGCCTCCGGCCCGTCGCCATGCGGATGGCGTGGCTGTCGAGGGCGGAGGCCGAGGGGTTCTACGCCGTGCACCGCAAGCGCCCCTTCTTCTCCGGGCTGGTCACCTTCATGACCAGCGGCCCGGTGGTGCTGATGGTGCTCGAGGGGGAGAACGCCGTCGCCCGCAACCGCGAGATCATGGGGGCGACCGACCCGGCGAAGGCGGCCGAGGGCACCATCCGCCGGGAGCTCGCCGCGAGCATCGACCGGAACACCGTCCACGGATCGGACAGCCCCGAGAACGCGCGGATCGAGATCGCCTACTTCTTCGCCCAGACCGAGATCGTGGGCGGCGCGGCGCAAGGCAACAACCCGTAAGTATTCATCATTGCGGCATGTTTCCCGGGCGGGACTGCCCGGGGTCGGCTTTGCCACTACAATGGGCTCTCGAGCCAGGGCCTGGAGAAAGGGAGAGCGAGCGAGTGGAAGAGGTGTTGTCGACAGCGCTGGTCGGGCTCCTCTTCGTCGTTGGCTCCGCCTTCTGCTCCGGTACCGAGACCGCCCTCACGGCGCTGGGGGAGGCGCGCTCGCGCCAGCTCATGGAGTCGAGCGGCCGGCGGGCGAGGCGGCTCGCGATCTGGGTGGCGCACCCGGAGCGGGTCCTCTCGACCCTGCTCATCGGCAACACGGTCATGAACATCGGCGCCGGCGCG
>DATKAL010000046.1:0-15822 GCA_035498135.1 Anaeromyxobacter sp. | reverse complement strand
GTGGGGGCGGGGTGGCGACACGTCGGTAGGCGTTCCTAACCGGCGCGCGCCGCGGCGTCGAGCCGAGGAGGCGGAATGGATCCCTTCATTTCTCCGTCGCAGTGTCGTAGATCAGCGAACGACATGAGAGCACCCGGAGATCTGAGTCTCCCCGAGCACCGGAGCGACGCCACCACCGCCACGGCGGCCGCGGAGTGGTCGATCGAGCGCGCCGCGCAGTACTACAACGTGCCGGGATGGGGCGCCGGGTTCTTCTCGGTCAGCGACAAGGGGCACATCGTCGTCCACCCGATGGGCCAGCCCGGGCCGACCATCGACCTCATGGACGTCGTGGACGACATCCAGGAGCGGAAGATCGGCTTCCCCTGCCTGGTCCGCTTCCAGGACATCCTGCGTGCGCGGGTGAAGCAGATCAACGAGGCCTTCGCCCGGGCCCTCACCGAGATGGGCTACGCCGGCCGGTACTACGGGGTCTTCCCGGTCAAGGTGAACCAGATGCGCGAGGTGGACGAGGAGATCCTCGACGCCGGCGCGCCGTTCCACCACGGCCTGGAGGCCGGGTCCAAGGGCGAGCTGCTCATCGTGCTGGGGATGAACGCGGACCCCGAGGCCCTGACGATCTGCAACGGGTACAAGGACGAGGAGTTCCTGCGGCTGGCGCTGCTCGGCCGCAAGCTCGGCCGCAAGGTGCTGGTGGTCATCGAGAAGCTCTCCGAGCTGCCGCACCTGCTGCGTCTCGCCGAGGAGATGCAGGTCGAGCCGCTCATCGGCCTTCGCTCCAAGCTCACCACCCGGGGCACGGGCAAGTGGGAGGGCTCCTCGGGCGACTTCGCCAAGTTCGGGCTGACCATCCCCGAGATGATCAACGCCGTCCGCCTGCTCAAGGAGGCGGGCAAGGAGCACTGCGCCAAGCTGCTCCACTTCCACGTCGGTTCCCAGCTCACCGAGATCCGGGTGGTCAAGGACGCGGTCAACGAGGGCGCCCGCGTCTACGCCAAGCTCCGCAAGATGGGGCTGCCCATCGAGTACTTCGACGTGGGCGGCGGGCTGGGCGTGGACTACGTCGGCACCCACTCCAACGGGTACAGCTCGTCCGTGAACTACACGATGGACGAGTACGTGGGCGACATCATCTACAACGTCCAGCGGATCTGCCTCAACGAAGGCGTCCCCGAGCCCCACATCGTGTCGGAGTCGGGGCGAGCGGCGGTGGCGCACCACTCCTGCATCATCATGAACGTCTTCGGCCACATCGAGATCGGCACGGTGGAGGAGATCGCCGCCGCCTCGGTGGCGCAGCCGAACGAGCCCAAGGTCGTCCGCGAGATGCGGGAGATCGTCGCCTCGATGACACCGCGCAACCGCGCCGAGGCCTACCACGACGCCGCCGCCAAGAAGGAGGAGGCGCTCCAGATGTTCAAGCTCGGGATCCTCGGGCTGGAGGAGCGCGCGGTGGTGGAGAGCCTGTTCTGGACGCTGGTCCGCGGCATCGCCGACCTGAACCGCGGCAAGAAGCGGCTCCCGCGCGAGACCAAGGACCTGGGCGACAAGATCGCCGACCAGTACATGGCCAACTTCTCGCTCTTCCAGAGCGCGCCGGACCACTGGGCCTTCGACCAGCTGTTCCCCATCGTCCCGCTCCACCGCATGGCCGAGGCGCCCACCCGCGACGCCACCATCGTGGACATCACCTGCGACTCGGACGGGAAGATCGACCGGTTCATCGAGGGCGAGGGGGTGGACGAGACCCTCTCCCTCCACCCGCTGCGCGAGGGGGAGCCGTACTACCTGGGCATGTTCATGACCGGCGCCTACCAGGACATCATGGGCGACATGCACAACCTGTTCGGCCGGGTGAACGAGTTCCACGTCTTCGTGGACGACGAGGATCCGGAGGACTTCTACATCGAGGAGGTCATCCCGGGCGATCCCATCGACAAGGTGATCTCCCGCGTCCAGTACGAGCCCGCCGACCTGGCCCGCCGGGTGAAGGCCGCCCTCGATCAGAAGGTGAAGGACGGGGCGATCCGGCCGAAGGAGGGCGTCTCGCTCCAGGACTTCTTCGAGCGGGTGATGAAGGGGTACACGTACCTGGGCGGCGTCTAGGGGCGCGCCGAGCGGGGCGGTTGCGCCGGCGGCGCGGCCGCTTACGATCGGGGCGTGTCCGGCGCCGCCCGCAAGCCCGGCGAGCAGCACGAGGGCTACGTCGAGCGGCTCATCCGCGAGGCGCAGGAGGAGGGGGCCTTCGAGCACCTCTCCGGGGCCGGCCGCCCGCTCCGCCTCACCGGCGGCGACCTCCCCGAGGCCTGGTGGATCAAGGAGAAGCTGCGCCGCGAGCAGCTCTCGGCGCTCCCCGAGGCGCTGGCCATCCGGCACGAGGCCGAGGCGCTCATCGCCGCGGTCTTCCGGCTCGACGACGAGCGGGTGGTGCGCGAGCGGCTCGAGGCCATGAACCTCCGGATCCGCCGGCTCAACGCCACCGCCGCCTCCGGCCCGCCCACCACCCTCGCCCCCTGCGACGTCGAGGCGGTGCTGTCGCGCTGGCGCCGCGCCCGGGCATCTGGCAGATCAGGGGCTCCCTCCGAGGAGGACCTTCCGTGAACCTGCGCCGCGCCCTCGCCGTCCTCGCCGTCGCCTCCCTCGCCCTGGCCAGCCGGCCCGCCCTGGCCGCCCCTCCCGCCTGGGCTCCTCCTGCCGCCGAGCGTTCCGCCGCCGGGCTCGTCACCCCGGCCTTCCTCCGCGCCCAGATCAAGTTCCTCGCCTCCGACCTGCTCGAGGGGCGTGGGCCGGGGACGCGGGGGGACGCGCTGGCGGAGGAGTACGTCGCCCGCCAGATGGAGGCCCTCGGGCTCGAGCCGGGGGCGCCGGGCGGCGGCTGGTTCCAGAAGGTGCCCATGATCGGCATCGACACCCGGGTGGTGTCGGCGCCGCGCTTCGAGGCCCAGGGGAAGACCTTCACCCCCGCCGAGGGAGAGTACGTCGCCACCCTCGGCATCCCCGAGCCCCAGGCGCGCCTGGACGGGGCGGAGGTGGTCTTCGTCGGCTACGGGATCGTGGCCCCCGAGTACCGCTGGGACGACTACGCCGGCGTGGACGTGAGGGGCAAGGTCGTGCTGGTGATGAACAACGACCCGGAGGACGATCCCGCCCTGTTCGCGGGGAAGACCCGCCTCTACTACGGGCGCTGGACCTACAAGTACGAGGAGGCGGCGCGCCACGGTGCCGCCGCGGCGATCATCATCCACACCACCCCCTCGGCCGCCTACCCTTGGACGGTGGTTCAGAGCTCCTGGGCCGGGCCGCAGTTCCAGCTCCCCTCGGAGGGCGAGCCAGCCCTGGTGGCGCGCCTCTGGACCACCGAGGACGCCTCGCGGCGCCTGACCGCCCTGGGCGGCAAGGACCTCGACGCCCTCCGGGTCGCCGCCCAGCAGCGCGGCTTCCGGGCGGTCCCGCTCGGCGTCGCCATGTCGGTCTCGCTGGCCGCGAACGTGACCCGGATCGAGAGCGCCAACGTCATCGGCCGGCTGCCGGGGAGCGATCCGCGGCGCGCGGGCGAGGCGGTGATCGTCTCGGCCCACCACGACCACCTCGGGCGGAAGCCGGGCCGGCCGGGCGAGGACGACATCTACAACGGCGCGGTGGACAACGCCACGGGCGTGGCCGGGGTCCTGGCGGTGGCTCGCGCGGCGACCGCCCTCCCGGCCCGGCCGGCGCGGACGCTGCTCTTCGTCGCCTTCGCGGGGGAGGAGCAGGGGCTGATCGGCTCCCGCTGGCTGGCCCGGAACCCGCCCGTGCCGGCCGGGCGCCTGGCCGCGATCCTGAACATGGACGCCATGAACGTCTTCGGGCGGACCCGGGACGTCACCGTGGTCGGGCTCGGCAAGTCGTCGCTCGACCGCTGGGTGGAGGAGGTGGCCCGCTGGCAGGGGCGGGTGGTGAAGGGGGACCAGTTCCCCGATCGCGGCAGCTTCTACCGCTCCGATCACTTCGAGCTGGCCAAGGTCGGCGTGCCGGCCACGTACCTGGGGAGCGGCACGGACTACGTCGGGCGCCCGGCGGGGTGGGGCTCGGCCACCCAGGAGGCGTGGATCAAGGAGCACTACCACCGCCCCTCCGACGAGTGGCGCGACGCCTACGACCTCTCGGGCATGGTGGAGGACGTCCAGCTCGTCTGCCACGTCGCGCTCCGGGCGGCGAACGCCGCGGAGCTGCCGAGCTGGAAGAAGGGCGACGAGTTCGAGGCGGCCCGGCTCGAGGCGCTCCGGGCGGTCGCGGCCGGCGCGCCGGGGCAGGCGGCGGGGGCGCACTGAGCGCGGCGGTCGCGAGGGCACCCACCAGGGCCGAGCCAGCCGGCGGCCCGGCGGGGCAAGATGATCACCGACCGTCAATCGTCCCGGGCGCGCCCCGGGAGAGGAGCCTCGCCATGTCCGGGGTCTACAAGAAGATCGACGTCGTCGGCACGTCTCCCACCAGCTACGCGGAGGCGACGCGCGTCGCGGTGGCGGAGGCGGCGAAGAGCGTTCGCCACATGAGCTGGTTCGAGGTGGCAGAGCAGCGGGGAGCGATCAAGGACGGGAAGGTGGTGGAGTTCCAGGTCACCCTCCGGATCGGCTTCAAGATCGAGGACTGAGCCGCCGGGGCGGCCCGGCACGCGCCGGGGAGGGCGCGCTCCGGGCCGGCCGCGGGCCGCCTACTTCTTCGCCTTGGCGGCGGGCTTCACCTCGATGCTCGTGGCCGTCATCTTGTACTCCACGGTCACCTTGTCGCCCTTCTTGACCTCGCCGCTCGCCTTGGTGTCGGGCGTGCGGGCGATCTGCCACTTCTCGCTCCCCTTCTGGACGGTGATCGAGGTGTCGCTCACGTCGAGGACGGGGCCGGTGACCTGGTAGGTCTTGTCGGCCGCCAGGGCGGGGAGGGCGAGGCTGGCGAGGGCGAGGGCGAGGACGGTCCGCTTCATGCGCAGGGCTCCTTGAGAGGATGGGTGAGGGACTGCGCGGGCGTCTTACCACGCCCCGCGGGGAGGGGAGCGTCCGTTCTGGGAGTCCCTTCGAAGGCGAGGGCCCGGGCGTCGGGCCGAGGCGGCCCGGTCAGGCAGCAGGCCCGAGGGCCTTCCGCATGAGGACGTGGGGCACGCCGGACTCGAGGAACTGCTCTCCCTCGGTGGCGAACCCACGCGCGCGGTAGAAGGGGATCGCGGCGAGCTGGGAGTGGACGATCAGCTCGCACAACCCCTGGAGGCGGGCCATGCGCTCGAGGGCCTCGAGGACGGCCGCGCCCACCCCGTGCCGGCGCTGCTCGGGCGAGACCGCCTGCCGGCCGATCTGCCCGACCCGGCTGTCGAGCCGGACGACCCGGCCCGTGCCGACGCAGCGGCCGCCGTCGTCGAAGGCCACCGCGTGAAGGGCCTTGTCGTCGAGCCCGTCGCGATCGAGCGGGCGGGGGACGTTCTGCTCCGTCTCGAAGACCGAGCGGCGGAGGGCGTACGCAGCGTCGAGGTCCTCGGAGGTGGAGGTGAAGCGGACGAGGAAGGGCATGGCGTGCATCCTACCGGTTCCGCCTGTCACCTGCTCCCGCGCGAGGGGCCGGTCCCGGCACCCGCGCCCTGCCCGGAGGGCGGGGCGGCCGGCCTGGGCGGCACGACCTTCACCCGGAAGATCACCATCGCCCCCCCGCCGGAGTCGGTCCGCGCCGAGCAGGTGGTCGACCCCAGGGTCAGGCCGCGGAAGCCCATCCCCCGCGGGGTGAACTCGGGGATCGCGACCTTCGGATCGTCGCACGCGCCGGCGCCCGCCGGGCAGCGCATCAGCCCGCAGACCGGGGTCACCTGGCCCAGCTCCACCTCGAGCTCGATCCCGCCCTGCGGCCGGGCAGGGGCGGGGGCGAGCCCGAGGGCGGCCGCCAGGAGCAGGGGGATGCAGCGGCGCGCGTCGTCCATGGACCCTCCGCTCCCCCGCGGGCGGGGGGCGCCACGGATCTCAGGCCCGGTGAGCCTCCCTGTCAACGGCGCCGGCCCCGAGAGGGCCGGAGGTGGCGGGGCCCGGCGGGATGGGAGATCCTGACGCGATGTTCGAGCCCCGCTTCGTCGAGCACGGGGGGCGGCGGATCCTCCGGCTCGACTACACCGACCTCGGCCAGGCCGAGCTCCGCGCCGCGTTCGACCGCGCCGCCGCGGTGATCACCGCCGAGCCGCGCGGGTCGCTCCGGATCCTCACCATCCTCCGCTCCCGGTTCAACGAGGAGAGCGCCGAGGCCCTGAAGCGCTACGCCCGTGGGAACCGCCCGTACGTCAAGGCGAGCGCGGTGATCGGCACCAGCTTCTGGAAGGTGGTGGTGGCGAGCCTCAAGATCGCCGAGCGGAAGGATCTCGTGCTCTTCGAGGACGAGGCGGCGGCGCTCGACTGGCTGGCGAGGCAGTAGGGCAGCGCCGCGCCGCCGTGCGCGGAACCTCCGGAGCGACGCCCTGCCCTCGGCTACTTCGTCGCCTGGACCAGCCGGCCGTTGAGGGGCTGAACCGGGCGCGCGTTGTGCGGGTACTTCTTGGCGAACGCCGCCACCTGATCCTTCGAGATGGGCACCGAGGTCTTGAGGACGAACCAGGTGACCCCCTCGGTGCAGGGGGGCGTCGTCAGCGAGCCGGCGAAGGTGTAGTAGCCGTGCGAGGCCGGCAGCAGGGAGCTGGCGTCCACGGTGACGCCGGCGGGGGCCTCCTCCTTGCCCTCCTCGGCGGGGAGATGCTTCCAGACGCCCTCGAGGAAGGGATTCGCCTTCCCGTCGGCGAACAGGACGGCGACCACGGCCAGCTTGCCCTCGGCGCTCTTGTGCACGAGGTGCGCGACCAGGGGATAGCCCTTGCCGTTCACCTTCTCCTCGGCGGGGTGGTGGAAGTGGAGCTGCTGCAGCTCGTAGCGCTGGTCGCCGACGGTGATGAAGCTGCCGGGAGCGTAGGGCACCTGGACGGTGTGCCCGTTGTCGATCACCTTCATCGGCGAGGGCTGGTAGGAGAACGTGATCGCCGGGAGGGCGGCGGCCTTGGCGCCGCGGATGTCGATGGGCGACTGGTGCTTCCCGAGCTTGCAGGTCCCGTAAGCGGGATCGAGGCTCGCCCAGTGCGCCGGGCCGTGCTCCCCCTCGTAGGTGAAGTGCGGAGGCGGACCCTCCTCGCCGGAGGCCCGCGGGGCGGTCCAGGCGATCGTGGCGGCGACCAGCAGCCAGCGGACGGCGGCTCTCGGCGCGCTCCTCATCGAAGGCTCCTCTCGCAGGGGACGTGGAAGGCTACACCCGTCATCCGTTCCCGCCACCGGAAACTCCAGATCGCCTCGATCCGGGGCCTCGGAGCGGCGGCCTCCTCTAGGTACTTTGGCCGAGGTTACTTCCCAGGTGGGCGCGCTACGGTTGCACGTCGAGATACCCGGGAGGTACGCGTGCCCAGGCTCATGGCGGCCGAGCCGATCGTGAACGCGGTCCTGGCGCACGGGCTGGCGCTCTCCGACGCGGCGGACGCCTCGATCTTCAAGGCGGCGAACGCGATCGAGACGGAGGTCCAGGAGCAGTACCGCGAGATGGCGAAGGCGGTCCTTCCGGTGCCGTTGCCCTGGCCGGCGGAGCGCTGACCACGAGGCGGGGAGGGGATTTCATGAGCACCGCGACGAGCAGGAACCTTCGCCGGCCAGCCTCCGCGCGAGGCGAGCGCCCCTCGCCACGGCTCTCCTACGAGGAGGAGCTGGCGGCCGGCAAGGCGCTCCGGCAGGGCTGCCCCCGGACCTCCCACGCCGCCTGGAAGCCCGACGCCCGGCGCCCGGATCCGGTCGCCCTGGTCCTGGAGGCGGAGAAGGGCCGGATTCCCGAGCTCCTGCCCCTGCGCCACGGGCGCATGGTCCGGTCGGCGTTCACCTTCTACCGCGGGGCGGCCCTCACCATGGCCACCGATCTCGCGGGCACCCCGGCGACCGGGGTCCGCGTGCAGTGCTGCGGGGACGCCCACCTCTGCAACTTCGGCGGGTTCGCCACCCCGGAGCGGAGGGTGATCTTCTCCATCAACGACCTGGACGAGACCCTCCCGGCGCCGTGGGAGTGGGACGTGAAGCGGCTGGCGGCGAGCTTCGTGGTGGCCTGCCGCGACAACGGGCTGAAGGAGGCGGTGGCCGAGGAGGTGGTGACGACCTGCGTCCGCGCCTACCGGGAGTCGACGGCGGAGTTCGGCGAGCTGGGCAAGCTCGAGCTCTGGTACACCGCGCTGGGGGCGGAGGAGCTGGCCGCCGGGATCGCGGATCCGGCGATCCGCAAGCGCGTGGTGGAGCGGGTGCAGAAGGAGCGGGACAAGAGCGTGGCCGAGGACATCTTCCCCAAGCTCGCCGAGGTGAAGGGCGACCAGCCCCTCATCAAGGACCAGCTCCCGACGATCTTCCACGCCAAGGGCCAGCCTCCAGGCGAGATCCAGCAGGCCGTGCGGGACGCGCTGGCCGGCTACCGCGCCACGCTCCCCCGCTTCTACGGGGCGCTCCTCCAGCACTACGAGCTCAGGGACGCGGCCATCAAGGTGGTGGGGATCGGCAGCGTGGGGACCGCCTGCTGGGTGCTCCTCTTCACCGCCGCGAGCGGCGAGTCGCTCTTCCTCCAGGTGAAGGAGGCGCGCGCGTCGGTCCTGGAGCGGTTCGCGGGGAAGAGCGCCTTCTCGAACCACGGCCAGCGCGTGATCGACGGCTATCGCCTGATGCAGCCGGCCGGCGACATGTTCCTCGGCTGGACGCAGACCGCCAAGCGGCACTACTTCGTCCGCCAGCTCCGGGACATCAAGATCAGCCCGCGGGTGGAGACCTTCGGCCGGGCGGAGATGGAGCTCTACGCCGGCTGGTGCGGGAGGGCCCTGGCGCTCTCCCACGCCCGGAGCGGTCCCGTCGCGCTGCGCGCCGGCTACATGGGGAAGAGCGACACCTTCGATCGCAGCCTGGCGGCCTTCGCCAAGACCTACGCGGACCAGAACGAGCGGGATCACGACGCCCTCCGGCGCGCGGTCCGGAGGGGCAAGGTGGAGGCGGTGATCGAGGAGGCGCGATGACCGGCGCCCCGCTCGATTCTCGGCCGCCTCTGGAGGCGGACACGAGGGCCTCTCCGGGCGAATGACGGAAAGGATCGCCGACCTCGCGCTTCGGGTCGCGGACCTGCGCGTCGAGCGACCTGACCGTGCCGCTCTCGGCCCACTCCCCGCCCTCGAGGCTCAGGTGAGCGATCAAGAAGACCCTGAGGCCAAAGGCACGCCTTCCAGCGAAAAGAGCGACGGCAGAGCACGGGAATCGAACCCGCCTGCAGCGCCTCTCAGCACCACACACCGGTTTTGAAGACCGGGCCCGGCACCAGCCCAGGACGCTCTGCCGCGTTCGGGTTTACGTTCCGCCACGGTCGCGGTCAAGCGCGACGTTCGGCGGCGGTCAGCGCGAGGCCTTGGAGACGCGCGAGGGGCGGTCGCCGGCCACCGGTGCGCCGTGCTCGTCGCCCCAGGGGGAGATGCGGGCGGGGGCGGTGCGCTCGTGCGGCATCGACCGGCGCGGCGCCCGGAAGTACTGCATGGGCGAGTAGAAGACGAAGTTGGAGACCCGGCTCGTGTAGAGGCAGGCGTAGTCCTCGATCTGCTCGCCGAAGCGGGAGTTCTCGTTCCCTTCCTTGAAGGTCAGCCCCCAGTACGGGTTGAAGCCCTCCTCCAGCCCGCGCTGGAGCCCCTCGATCTGGCCGTTCGCGTCCCGCAGGGCCCGCCGCAGCGCCTCCAGCTCGTGCTTGGCGTGGCGCCGCTCCTCCTCGACGCGGGCCCGGTCGGGGGAGCCGGCCGGCTCGCGCTCCAGGCGCCGGTCGCTCAGGTTCAGGGTGGCGCGGTGGGCGGCGATCTCGTCGTCCAGCCGGACCCGCAGGTCCTCGAGCCGCCCCAGCTCCTCGAGCGCCTCCTGGCTCCGGTCCAGCCATGCGAGCTCCTCCTCCAGCTCCTGGACGATCATGCAGGTCCGCCAGAGCGAGCTCTTCTTGGAGCGGAGGATGTCCCCGTAGATGTGATCGCCCACGTAGAGGACGCGATCCCCGCCGATCCCCATGAGCCGCTCGAGCGTCGCGAGGTCGCCCCCCTGGTAGCCCTTCCCGCGCTCCAGCGCGGCGGCCTCCCCCTGCGGCTCGCCGGAGGGGCCGAGCGCCAGCAGGGGGCGCCGCTCGGAGAAGAAGGCGGGCTTGGCGGCCCCGGTGATCGCCACGTCGAAGTAGTTCCGCCAGCTCGGGTACTCGGGGAGGACGCCGTCGAGCACGTACGACATCACCGCCTCGGTGTAGTCCCAGAGCGAGTTGGTGAGGAGGAAGAGCTTCTTCCCTCCGGAGCGGAGCTTGTGGAGCGCCGGCCCGAGCTCGGGGTCCTTGACCAGGTAGCGGGGGAGGTTCTTCTTCACCTCCGCCTTGAGCGTGCCGTCCCGGTGGACGGTGTCGATCGCCTCGCGGATGTCGTCGTAGAGCCGGGTGTAGTCCACCGGCCGGCCCTGGCCCTCGAGCAGCTCGATCCCGAGGGCGAAGAGGCAGGCCTCGGGGAGGGCGAAGAGGGTGTCGATCCAGGCGAAGCGCGGCAGGGAGAGGTGGATCTTCTCGTCGCGGTAGAGCCGCCGCAGGTCCTCGGGCGGGAGCGGCCGCCGGCCGTGGTAGCAGCGGCCGACGTGGTTGTGCCGGTCCATCTTGAAGATGTTGCCGTGGAGCTTGTCCACCACCACGCCGCGGATCACGAACTCCGGATCGTAGCGGAGGGCGCCGAGGACCGCCGGGTACCCCATGGTCTCGATCATCCGGGCCAGCGTCATCTCGAAGGCGAGGGTCTCGAGGTGGCGGAGCTGGTAGATGGCCAGGGTGTAGTCCATGTCGAAGCCGACCGCCTCGACCTTGTCCATCCGGAGGTTCCGGTTGACGAAGACCTGGCGGGTGCGCGGCACCTCGCGGTGCCGGTGCGGCTGCTCGAGCAGGGACTGGACCTCGGGGGTGTCGAGGGCCTCGCCCGGCCGCGCGCCGCCGGCGTCGCGGCGAGCCGCGGGCGGGGGAGGGGGGCGGGCCTGGACGTCGTCCATCACCGGCCGAGATAACACGGGCCCGGGGAGTCCTCAACGCGCGGCGGGGGCGGGCCGGAACTTGACCGGCCGTGGCGCCGTGGCACGCTCGCGTCGCCGTGATCGCCCGCAAGCGCCAGCGCCGGTCGCCCACGTCGGTGCGCCAGCTCGAGGAGCGGGTGGCCGCGCTCGAGGAGCGCGTCGCCCGCCTCGAGGCCGGCGCGGCGCCGCCCGGGGACGGCCGCGCCGCCTCCCTCGCGCCCGCTCGGCGGGTGAAGCGCTGTCCGGGGTGCGGGCTCCCGCTCCGGCGCCGGGCCGGGCGCTGCGTGGCCTGCGGGCGCCCGCTGGACTCGCTGTAGAGGCGGTCCTAGCTCTCCGCCACGATGTGGGTGGGAGCGACGCCGAGGGCGCGCGCGATGGCGACCACGGTGGTGTAGGGAGGGTTTCGTCCGCCGCGCTCGATGAGGCTCACGTACGCGACCGACAGGTCGAGCGCCTCGGCCAGCGCCTCCTGGGTCATCCCGCGGCTGCGGCGCTGCTCACGGACACGCTCGCCCAGGCGGCGCAGCTCGTCTCGGCGGGGATCACGCTGGGTCTTCGTCTTGTTAGACATTCTCTCCCTCGCGGGTGGACGCCGCACGGGTGCGCCTGGTGCCAGGCGCGACAGGTGAACGCTCGGTGACCGTAGGTATTAGGTCGGAGTGCCTCAGGGGTCCACCGACCGAGTGTCGATCGACTCTTGTTAACAGCGCGGCACCTGGGCCGATTCCTCGTGGGGCGCGCGTACGCACGGGTCGTCCACCCTTTCGTGGACGACCTGTCGGGGCGAGGCTATCTTCGCGACCCATGCCCCGTCCCAAGCGTGCCCCGGCGCCCGCACTGGACCTCGCCGGGGTGAGGGCCCACCTCCTCCCGAACGGGCTGCGGGTGCGGCTCCTCCCCGAGCGAAGCGCCGCCACGATCAGCTACTACACCTTCTTCCAGGTCGGCTCGCGCAACGAGCGGCTGGGCACGACCGGGATCAGCCACCTGTTCGAGCACATGATGTTCAACGGGGCGGCCAAGTACGGCCCCAAGGAGTTCGATCGCGTGCTCGAGTCCCGGGGGGGCCACTCGAACGCCTACACCTCGAACGACGTCACCGCCTACTACGAGGACTTCGCCGCCGAGGCCCTGGAGACGGTGGTCGACCTCGAGTCCGACCGGATGCGCTCGCTCCGCCTCACCTCCGACTCGCTGGAGCAGGAGCGGGAGGTGGTCAAGGAGGAGCGGCGGCTCCGGACGGAGAACTCCATCTTCGGGCTGATGGAGGAGCAGCTCGAGGCGCTGGTCTTCCTGGCTCATCCCTACCGGTGGCCGGTCATCGGCTGGATGGAGGACATCTCCAGGATTACCCGCGAGGACTGCGAAGGTTTCTTCCGGACGTACTACGCCCCGAACAACGCGGCGATCTACGCGGTCGGCGACCTCGACCCGGACGCGACCTTCCTTCTCCTCGAGCGGGCTTACGGGGACATCCCCGCCGGGCCCCGGGTCGCCGCCGTCCCCCAGGGCGAGCCGCCCCAGCGCGGCGAGCGGCGGGCCAGCGTGCGATACCCTGCCCAGGCGCCCGCCCTGCTGGCGGGCTGGCGGGGCCCTCCGGCGCGGAGCCCTGACTCCGCCGCCCTCGACGTCCTCCAGGCCTGCCTGGCGGTGGGAGAGTCCTCGCGCCTCCGGCGCCGCCTGGTCCAGGAGCTCGAGCTGGCGGTCTCGATCTCGATCGGGTGGGGCTGGCGGATCGACCCGGGCGTCTTCCTCGCCTTCGCCGAGCTGGCGCCCCGCGCCTCGGTGGATCGGACCGAGAAGGTGCTCTGGGCGGAGCTCGCCCGGGTGGCGGAGCGCGGGGTGACGGCGGCCGAGCTCCGGCGCGCCCAGGCCCTCCTCCGCAGCTCGGTGCTCCACGAGCTCGCCACCCACCATGGCGTGGCCCACGCACTCGGCCAGGCCGAGGCGCTGCTCGGCGACTGGCGGGAGGCGGGGCGCGCCCTCGAGCACTACGCCGCGGTCGGCGCCGGCGACGTGAGGCGGGTGGCGCGCGAGTACCTCGACCCGGCCCGCCGCTGCGTGGTGGTCCTGGAGCCGGAGGGACGCCCGTGAGCCCCCGGATCTCGCTGCCGCCGATCCGCCGGGAGCGCCTCGAGGGCGGGCTCTCCGTGATCGTCGCCGAGCGGGCCGGGGTCCCGCTCGCCTCGGCGCGCCTGGTGCTGCCGGGAGGGGCCTCGCTCGATCCCTCGCGTCGCTCCGGCCTCGCCCACCTCGCGGCCAACGCCGCCCGCCGCGGCACGCGCCGGCGGACCGGGGCGGCGATCGATCTCCTCATCGAGTCCCTGGGCGCGGAGCTGGGCGCGGGGGTGGACGAGGACGCCTCCTTCTTCGGCCTCTCGGCGCCGGCCGAGGCGCTGGCCCGCTGCATGGACGTGCTCGCCGAGGTGGTCACCGCCCCGACCTTCCCCGCCCGGGAAGTGGACCGGCTCCGCCGGCGCGAGGTGGCGGCCCTGGCCCACGACCTCGACGAGCCGGCGGTGGTGGCCGATCGCGCGGTGCTCGCCGCCGCCTACGGCGAGCACCCGTACGCCCGCTCGCCCGAGGGGCTGGTCGCGGACCTCACCGCGGCGCGGCGCGGCGACGTGGCGGCGTTCCACGCTCGCCACTACCGGCCGCAGGACGCGTTCCTGGTGGTGGTGGGGGCGGTCCAGGCGGAGGAGGTGCTGGCCCTCGCGCGCCGGCGGCTCCGCGCCTGGCGGGGCGCCGAGGGACCGCAGGCGCCGCTCCCCGCGCCGCCACCCCCCCGGCCGGCCGTGCTGGTGGTGGACAAGCCCGACGTCACCCAGGCGCAGATCCGGATCGCCTCCGCGGGCTTCCCGCGGCGGAGCCCCGACTACTTCCCGGGGATCGTGGCCAGCGCGGTGCTCGGAGGCGGGTTCACCTCCCGGCTGATGGAGGCGATCCGCGTGAACCGCGGCCTCTCCTACGGGGTCCGGAGCCGCTTCGCGACGAGCGGCGCGGGGGGCATCTTCCTCGTCTCCACCTTCACCAAGGTGGAGACCGCGGCGGAGATCGTCCAGGTGGCGCTCGACGAGACCGCCCGCTTCTGCGAGGAGGGGCCCGGCGCCGAGGAGCTGGAGCGGACCCGGAGCTACCTGTGCGGCCTCTACCCGCTCTCCCTGGAGACGCACGACCAGGTCTGCGAGAAGCTGGCCGACCTCGAGCTCTACGGGCTGGACGCGGACGAGGTGAGCGGGTTCACGGAGCGCATCCGG
This sequence comes from Anaeromyxobacter sp., assembly GCA_035498135.1. Lineage (GTDB taxonomy): Bacteria > Myxococcota > Myxococcia > Myxococcales > Anaeromyxobacteraceae > Anaeromyxobacter. The sequence goes on along the minus strand of DATKAL010000046.1, from coordinate 1,466 downwards.
GCGGTCACCCCGGAGGTCTGCCGGGAGGTGGCGCGCCGCTACTTTCCGCTCGAGCGGCGGGTGGTGGTGGCGGTGGGACCGGCTCGCGCCATCGCCAAGCCGCTCGCCCGCTTCGGCCCGGTGCGGGTGATCCCCGCCCGGAAAATGATGTGAGCGGTCCAGGCTCCGTGCCGGTGGCGGTGCTCCTCGCCGACGCCCACCTCCTGGCGGTGGACAAGCCCGCCGGGCGGCTGGTCATCCCCGGCCGCGGCGCACCGGAGCGGAGCCTGCGCGAGGAGCTGGAGGCGAGCCACGGTCGGCTCTGGGTCGTGCACCGGCTCGACCGTGGGACCTCGGGCGCCCTCGTCTTCGCCCGGACCGCGGAGGCCCACCGGGCGCTGAACGTCGCCTTCGAGCAGGGCCTGCCGCGCAAGCGTTACCTGGCGCTGGTCCGCGGGGCGCCGCCGCCCGAGCAGCGGATCGACGTCCCCATCGCCCCCGCTCGCCGGGGTCGGATGCGGCCGGCGCGCCCCGGGGACGCCCGCGGCAAGCCCTCGGCCACGCGGATCCGCCTGCTCGAGACCTTCCCGGCCCGGGCCTGGGCGGGCGGCCCCCTGGCGCTGGTCGAGGCGCTGCCGGAGAGCGGCCGGACCCACCAGATCCGCGTCCACCTCCTCGCCGCGGGCACCCCGCTGGTGGTGGATCCGGACTACGGCGACCCGGACCCCCTCCGCGCCCCGGACGGCCGGGTGCTGCTCGAGCGCACGCCGCTGCACGCCAGCCGCCTCGAGCTCGTCCACCCGGCCACCGGCGCGCCCGTGGCGATCGAGGCGCCGCTCCCCGCGGATCTCGCGGCGGCGCTCGAGGCGCTCCGGGCCGGATAGGGGCGGCGCTCGCGGGGGTCAGCGCCCGGGGGTGGCGGTCGGCTGGACGGGGGCGGGCGCCGGGGGCGGGGCCGCCTCCGGGCCGCTCGGCGCCGGAGCCGGAGCGGCCGCGGGCGGCGGCCCCTCCCCGAGCTCCACCGCGAGCGCGTCCACCAGCGGTGAGCCGGCGAACTGGGTCCGGGCGAGCGCCAGCACCTGGAGCGCCTCGTCCTTGCGGCCGACCCGGACCAGCCAGCGGGCCTTCTCGGTGAGCTTCGCCACCGAGACCTCCCGCTCTCCCGCGGCGAGCCGCTCCGAGAGGACCCAGGCGTTCTGGCCGGCGGCCAGGTTCACCTCGCTGAAGGGGGGGCGCGTGCGGACCACGAGCACCAACGTGCCCGGGTCGATCTTCCGGCGGGCGTTGGCGGCGAGGAGATCGGGCCGGTCGAAGACGTCGGCGGGGACGAGCACCGTGGCCTCGGTCACGCCCTCCCCCTCGAGCAGGACGCCGGACTTCATCCATCCCTCCTGGTCGTCCGAGGAGCGGACCCGGGCCCAGTCCTCGCGCTCCTCGAGGACGGTGACGCGCTCGCCCCGCTGCAGGGTGGCGAGGACGTTCACGAC
>DATKAL010000045.1:0-3501 GCA_035498135.1 Anaeromyxobacter sp. | reverse complement strand
TTTTGGTCATTAGGACCTCCAGATCCCAAGCGGCCCGCTCAGCCACCGCGTCGTAGGCGCGATCGGCGTCGTCGAGCGTCCCCGACAGCTCGGCCGAGCGCGCCGCGAGGAGCGCCTCGACGACCGGCCCCGCCCGCCCGCCGAGCACGCCGGCCGACTCGCGCAGGGCGGCGGCGTTGCCCGCGTCGAAGGCGAGCAGGGCCGCCTGGAACCGGGCCGGGGCGCTCCCCGGGACGCGCCGCACCGCCTCCTCGGCCGCGGCCGCCGCCGCCCTCGCGTCCCCGGCGGCCCGCTCCACGGCCGCGCGGTGGGCGAGGATCCGGGCGGCGGTGAACTCGCCCGGGCGCTTGTCCAGGGCGGCCTCGAGCAGGCGACGCGCGCCGGCCAGGTCGCCCTCCAGCTGGTAGTCGAGCCGCGCCTGGAGGAGCGGCGGCAGCGCCGAGCCAGGATCGGCGGCCGCCCAGCGCGCCAGGGCGGCCCGGGCCTCCTCGATCCGGTCGGAGGCGGTGAGGACCTCCACCTCGAGGGCCAGCGCCCCCGGGTGGCCTGGGTCGAGCGCCAGGCGCCGCTCCGCCAGGGCGAGCGCGCCCGGGGCGTCGCCGGCCGCCCAGCGCGCCCGGGCGGCGGCGCCGAGCAGCCGCCGGTCGGCGGGGAGGTCGGCGGCCGCGGCCTCGAGGTCCCGTGCCGCCGCGGCCGGATCGCGGCGCAGCTCCGCCAGGCCGGCGGCGAGCCGGACCCCGGCGTCCCCAAGGACGGCAGCCAGGGCCCGGGCGGAGACCACCGCCGCCTCGGCGTCGTTGGCCTAACCCGGGACGAGCAGCAGGAGCCTGGCGTAGGCGGCGAGCAGGTCCGCGCCGTCCGGGCGGCGGGCCAGCGCGCCCCGGACGATCTCGTGGGCGGTGCGGAGCTCCGGCCCGTCCGCGCCGTCCCCGCCGCCGGTCCCCTCCCCGGCCACCTCGGCGAAGGCGGTGGCGTAGCCCGCCGCCGCGTCGTCCCGGCCCGGCGCCGCGGCGAGCGCGGCCCGGAACTCCGCCAGGGCGGCGGCCGCACGCACGGGGAGGTCGGCGGCGAGCGCCTCCCGGGCCGCCTCGAGCCTGGCCTGCACGAACGCGCCCCGCTCGGCGGGCGGCGGGAGGGGGGGGACCGCCCCCGAGGCGATCCAGCCGGCGGCCGCCTCCTCGGCGGCGGTCGGGATGCGCGGGGGCGCGGCCGGCGGCCGGAGCGCGCGGCGGGCGAGCAGCCCCAAGCCCGCCGCGGCGGCGAGCCCCACCACCAGGCCGGCGGCCAGGGCGAGCCGGCGGGGGCCGCGCCGGGGCCGGCCGGGCGGTCCCTTCACCGGGGCGAGGACGGCCGGGCGCGCCGGCGCGAGCGCCAGGCAGGCGGGACAGAGGGGGGCGATGCCGGGGCGTGCGTCCTCGGCGTCGAAGATCGCGAAGCAGCGGGAGCAGGAGACCTGCGGCATCGGGCGGAGAGCCTACCGCAGGGGCTCGCGCCCAGGCGAGCGGAGCGAGCCCGGCGGAGCGCGGCCTACCTCGCTAGTGGCGGAAGTGACGCATCCCGGTGGCCACCATCGCCAGGCCGGCCGCGTCGGCGGCGGCGATCACCTCGGCGTCGCGCACCGAGCCGCCCGGCTGGATGATGGCGCTGGCGCCGGCCTTGATGATCTCCTCCACCCCGTCCTTGAAGGGGAAGAAGGCGTCGGAGCCGACCGCCGAGCCGCGCACCTCGAGCTGGGCCTTCATCACCGCGGTCTTCACCGACTCGACCCGGCTGGTCTGGCCGCCGCCGATGGCGACGGTCTGGTCGCCCCGGGCGAAGACGATCGCGTTCGACTTCACGTGCTTCACGACCTTCCAGGCGAAGAGGAGGTCGGACCACTCCTGCTCGGTGGGGGCCCGCCGGGTCATCACCTTGCAGTCCTCCCGCCGCACCTGGCCGAGGTCGCGGTCCATCACCAGCAGGCCGCCGGGGATGGAGCGGAGCTCGCGCGCCTCCTCCGGCCGGCGCTTCCAGGTGGCGCGCGGGTCGCCGAGCCGCGGGCTCTCGAGGAGGCGCAGGTTCTTCTTGGCGCCCAGGGCGGCCCGGGCGGCGGCGTCGTAGCCGGGGGCGATCACGCACTCGAGGAAGAGGTCGGTCAGCTCCTTGGCCGCCGCCGCGTCCACCGGCCGGTTCAGGGCGACGATCCCGCCGAAGGCGGAGACCGGGTCGCACGCCCGGGCGCGGGCGAAGGCCTCGGCCGGGGTGGCGCCCAGGGCCACGCCGCAGGGCGTGTTGTGCTTGATGACCACGCAGGCGACCTGGTCGTGCTCCTTCACCGCCGCCAGGGCCGCCTCGAGGTCGAGCAGGTTGTTGTAGGAGAGCTCCTTGCCCTGGAGGATCCGGGCGAAGGCGACCGTCGGCTCCTCCGGCTCCCGGCCGGCGCGGTAGAAGGCGCCCGCCTGGTGCGGGTTCTCGCCGTAGCGCAGGTCCTGGACCTTCCCGTAGACCGCCGCCAGCGTGCCGGGGAAGTGGGCCGGGGCGGAGGCCGGCTCCTCGCGCGCGGTGAGGAACTCGGAGATGGCGGCGTCGTACGCGGCGGTGTGGGCGAAGGCCTTCTTCATCAGGTGGAAGCGGGTGGCGGCGGAGAGCGTCTTCCCCACCTCCAGCTCGCTCGCCACCCGCTCGTAGTCGACCGGGTCGACCACCACGCCCACGTGGGCGGAGTTCTTGGCGGCGCTGCGGACCATCGCCGGCCCGCCGATGTCGATCTCCTCGACGCACTCCTCGAAGGGCTTGCCGGCGGCGACCGCCTCGCGGAAGGGGTAGAGGTTCACCACCACCAGGTCGATGGGGGGGATGTCGCGGGCCTTCACGTCCGCCTCGTCGGAGGCCAGGCCGCGCCGGTGGAGGATCCCGCCGTGGACCCGGGGGTGGAGGGTCTTCACCCGGCCGCCGAGGATCTCCGGGGCCTGGGTGTAGTCCCCGACCGAGACCACCGGGATCCCGGCCTCGGCCAGGGCGCGCTGGGTGCCGCCGGTGGAGAGCAGCTCCACGCCGAGCGCGGCGAGGCGTCTCGCAAAGGGGACGAGGCCGGTCTTGTCGGAGACCGAGACGAGGGCACGGCGGACCATGTGACGGCACCTCCCTGGGGGAGGCGCCCTTGTAGCCAACGGCGCGGGCTCTTTCAAGCGCCGCGCCGGCGAGGGGACGCCGGCTAGAAGCCGTCGTCCTCCTCGGCGCCGGGGAGGCGCGGCTCGTCCTCGGCGATGGCGCGGAGCTTGAGGAGCCCGCGGGTCTCGACCTGGCGGATGCGCTCGCGGGTGAGGTTCATGATCGACCCCACCTCCTCGAGCGTGATCCCGCCCCGGTCGGCGACGTCCAGGGCGCAGGTCTCGCTCATCTCCCAGACCTCCTTGTCCGGGAAGTTGAGCTTGATCGAGCCCGTCGACGGGTTCACGTCCAGGTAGAGGTGGTGCTTGCAGGAGATGAACATGCACGGGCGCGGTCCGGTCGCGCACTGGG
>DATKAL010000044.1:0-7375 GCA_035498135.1 Anaeromyxobacter sp. | reverse complement strand
CTGTGGCCGTTCAGGTACTTGGTGGTGGAGTGCACCACCAGGTCGGCCGGATCCTCCAGGCCGACGGAGAGCCGGATCACCCCGTCGGCGATCCCGGCCCGGTGCCGGGCCTCCGGGGTCATCGAGGCGTGGGGCATCGAGGCCGGGTGGGCCACCAGGCTCTCCACGCCGCCGAGGCTCTCGGCCAGGGTGAACCACCTGAGCCCGGTGAGGACGTGGTTCACGCGGTCGGGGCGGCCGTCCTTCAGCTCGAAGGAGAGCATGCCGCCGAACCCGCGCCGCTGAGCCCTCGCCAGGGCGTGCTGGGGGTGGGTGGGGAGCCCGGGGTAGTGGACCCTGGCCACCGCCGGGTGGCCGGCGAGGAACGCGGCCACCGCCTGGGCGCCCGCCTCGTGCGCCCGCATCCGGAGGGGCAGGGTCTTGAGGCCCCGCAGGACCAGGAAGGCGTCGTGCGGCGACTGGGAGGTGCCGAGGAGGTTGTTCACCGACTGGATGCGCTGGGCGAGGGCCGCCCGCCCCGGCGCGGCCACCACCGCGCCGCCCACCACGTCGCTGTGGCCGTTCAGGTACTTGGTGGTGGAGTGGACGATCAGGTCCGCCCCCAGCTCGAAGGGGCGCTGCAGCGCCGGCGACAGGAAGGTGTTGTCCACGACCGCGAGCGCGCCCCGGGCGCGGGCGAGCGCCGCCACGGCGCGGACGTCGGTGAGCCGGAGGAGCGGGTTGGAGGGGGTCTCGATCCAGACCATCCCCGTGCCGGGCCGGAGGGTCCGCTCGACCGCCGCGAGGTCGGCGAGGTCGAGGTAGGTGACGTCGAGGCCGCCTCCTCTGCACCGTCGACCGCTCCGCCCACCCCGCCCCTGGCGGCGTGCCGGGCGGGACGATGGTGAAGTGGTAGGCCGGGTTGCCGGGGACGTTGGAGTCCAGGTGGACGTCGTCGGGCCTGAGGGGCTCCGGGCGGCCGGCGGGCGGGGGCTTGGGCATGGGCGCTCCTCGAGGCGGGGCGGGGGACATGGAGGTTCTAACGGCCGGGGAGCCGCCGGCAGGGGGGTCGTTCCACCGGTGCACCGCTGTGTTTCCCGAGCTCGGCTGGTCCGGGCGCCCGCGGTGCCCTATGAAGCGGGGAGCTCACGAGGTCCCCATGACTGCCGCCCTCGCGCTTCCCCGCTCTCCCAGCCGACCGATCGACCCGATCTTCCACGAGCGCTGGTCGCCCCGCGCCTTCACCGGCGAGGAGCTCCCCCTCGAGACGCTGATGGGCCTCTTCGAGGCGGCCCGGTGGGCGCCCTCGGCGAACAACGCGCAGCCCTGGCGCTTCGTCTACGCGCTCCGCGGCACCCCGGCCTTCGACCGGTTCCTCGCGGTCCTCGCGCCCGGCAACCAGGCCTGGGCGGGCAAGGCCTCGGCGCTCGTCGCCCTGGTGTCGCAGGACCGGATGGCGGTGCCCGGGAAGGAGGAGCCCGTCCCGAACCGGACCCATTCGTTCGACGCGGGCGCAGCCTGGGCGCAGCTCGCGCTCCAGGCGCACCGCTGGTCCTGGAGCACCCACGCCATGGGGGGCTTCGACCGCGAGAAGGCGCGCGACGCGCTCTCGCTCCCCGCGGACCACACCGTCGAGGTGTTCATCGCCATCGGGCGAAGGGGCGATCCCTCCGGCCTCCCCGACTGGGCGCGGGCGCGCGAGCAGCCCAACGACCGGAGGCCGCTGGCGGAGCTGGTGCACGAGGGGTCGTTCGGCGGCTGAGCCGTCACGTCCGGCGCGCGACCCGCGTCCTCGGGTCAGTCCCGCTCGACGTCCGCGTTGGCGTCGTTGCGAACGTAGCCCTCGTCGTGGATCTCGAAGGTCGACGGAGGGATCGGTCCTCGATCCACGGCCGTCACCCTCCACGAGAGTCGCCCGTCCTCCGCCTGGATGAGGAGCGGGATCCGGCTCCGCGGGCTCCAGCAGACGTGGGTGGTCCGCCCGCCCTGGGCGAGGTCGTACCAGCGGCAGCCCTCCACCGCCGGCGGTGCGCCCTCGGGGGCGGGAGCCCTCGCCAGCCGGTAGGCGCCCAGGGGGTGCCTCAGGCCATGGGCGAGGTCGAACCAGTCGGTGAAGCTCCCGATGCGGTAGAGGTTGGTCCGGTCGATCCGGGTGTGGATCCGCCGCTTCCGGTCCAGGATGGAGAGGTGGAACTCGGGATCGGCGGGCGCGCGGAAGGCGTAGGTCTCGAGCGCCTCGTCGGTGCGCCGCCGCACCTGGCGGTCTCCCTCGCGCCAGACCTCCAGCCGGTGCTCCTCCCCTCGCGGCGAGGTGAACACCACCGCGTAGTGGAGGGCGGCCGGCTCGCCGCGCGTGCTGAACGCCTGGTCGAAGGCGAGCTCCTCGCCCCGCGCCGCGGGCGAGAGCGCCGTCGCCAGGCAGAGCGCGGCGAGCCGGAGGCGTCCTCCGCTCATCGTCCCTCCTACTGCCTGACCGCCCTGGCGTAGTCGAAGTACCGGTACGTCTTCCCGTCCACGGTCAGGTCCTTCACCGCCAGGTCGATCGCGTAGGTGCCGGCGGCGAGCGCCGGGTCGGGGGTGTGCCCGGTCGGATCGGTCGGCAGCTCGAAGGTGAGCCCCGTCGCGGTGCTGCTGGTGACCGTCGAGGCCGCCACGCTGGGCGTCGACTTGCTCGCCGGCGCCACCAGCCCCTCGTCGAGGACGCGCCCGTCGGCCTGCGGCATCGAGAGGCCGAGCACATGGGCCACGGTCGGCGCCACGTCGACGTTCCCCGAGGGGCCGAGGATGGTGGCGCCGGAGAGGAAGGAGGGGCCGTTCGCGATCAGCGTGTTGTGCACGTCGGCGATGCCGAAGCTGCCGTGCATGCCGCGCTGGCCGGCCCCGAAGCTCTCGAACTCGATCCCCGGCGTCCCCTGGATCGAGGCGGTGTCGTCCCAGGCGAACGTCACCACCACGTCGGGCTGCCCGTTGTTCTGCCGGGTCGCGTTCTCGAGGTTCGCCTGCGCCATGGTGAGCGTACCGGGGATGGCGCCGTAGCGGCTGTCGACGAAGATCGCGCCGTACTCCTCGCGCCGCTGGAGGAACGCCACCAGGTTCTGCACCGTGGTGAGGTCGTGGCTCGGGACGTAGAAGTAGTCGGAGCCGCCGTTGGCGGCCACCACGATGCCGTTCGCCGGCAGGCTCCCCGGCGCCGGGACGTTGAACCGCGCCACCGGCGTGGCGAGGGACGCGCTGATCGCCTGGAACTTGGTCCCGGCGGTCCCGCAGAGGGACCCGCTGGCGTCCACCTGGACCGGGACGGTCGGAACCCCCGCGGCGCTCAGCCCGTACATCGAGTCGGTGCTGCACCCGGAGCCGTCGTAGGCCTGGAAGCCGCGGTAGGTGAGCAGGTCGGCGGACCGCACGTCACCGGAGAAGGAGTAGCCGGTGGCGCTCGGCGCCCCCAGGGCCGCCGTGGTGGTGCCGCTGGTCGAGCCGTTCACCGGCGCGCCGCTGGGCAGGGTGGTGGAGGGCGTGATCGCCCGCAGCGGGTAGAGGGCGAGGGGGCCCGAGACGCTGGAGTGCCCGTGGTCGGAGACCACGATCACGTTGGTGGTCCCGTCCATGCCGCTGGCGCGCAGCCCGGCGATCAGCTCCCCCAGGCGGGCGTCCTGGGAGCGGAGGCCGGCGGTGGCGTTCGGCGTCCCCGGGCCGTAGCCGTGCTCGACGTTGTCCGGGGTGCGGAACCAGATGAGCGACAGCATCGGCTTCTTGGCGGGGAGGAGGTACTGGGTGAACAACCGCATCATGTACTTGTTGGCCGCGTCCTCGGGCGCCCCCTGTGTGGCGTCGGTGGGATCCCGGCTGGCGATGGAGATCACGCCGCCCGGGTCGTAGGCGGTGGTGTTGAAGGTCACGTATCCGGCGCGGGCGGTCGGGTTGCCGTTGTCGGCGGCGAGGGTGACGGCGTCCGCCCCCGAGTAGCCCTTCACCGTGTTGGTGGGCAGGGCGTAGCCGGCGGCCTGCAGCTCGGTCACCAGGCTGCGCGGGAGCACGCTGTTCTCGTCGAGGAAGTAGCCGCCCCGCCCGAGGTCCTGGATGTAGGCGGCGCCGGACTTGCCCACGGTCGCGGTCACCATGCCGGAGGCCTGCGCCGAGGCGAAGAGGGTCTTCACCAGGAGCAGCTGGCCGCCGTAGTAGGCGTCGAGCGTGGTGAGGACCTGGTAGTCCTCGGTGAACACCGGATCCACGTAGTCCTGGCTCGTCCCGCCCGCGCCGTTCCCCACCGGGATGGTGCTGGAGGCCCCCTGGGGCGGGGTCCAGAAGGTGTTGCCGTAGAAGCCGCTGGTCTTGGGGAACGACCCGGTGGCGAAGGACGACCCGTTCATCATCGTGAACGTCGGGTAGGTCGAGTGGTTGTCGCCGAAGTTGGTCCCGGCCTGGCGGAGCTCGTAGAGGTTGGGCGTGACGGCGGCGCTCACCGAGTCCGGCCGGAGCCCGTCCCAGACCATGATGATGGTGCGGGTGGGGGTCGGGCCGGAGGGGGTGGAGCTGCCGGAGGAGGTCTTGCATCCTCCGAGCAGCGCGCCGGCGGCGAGCGTTGCGATGACGATCCGGGTCGACGTCATGGTCCGATGTCCTCCTGGCTCTTCCGGTGGCCCTCGCTTCACCGGTCGTGATGTCCGCGGCCCGGCACCCGGGCCGCCCACCTGGGTAAGCCCGGGCCGTGGCGGGGGCGAGCCGATCCTGTCGCAGAACGGTGAAGCACCCATTCCGATACGCCCCTTCGTGTTTCCGGCTTCGCCACGGCGCCGTCGCCGGCGAATGGTCTGCTCCCCCTCGTGAACGACCCCGTGCCCGTGTGCCTCCGGTGCTGGCTGCCGCTCGGCGAGCGCCCCTCGGCGGCGACCCATTCCCTGACGGTCTGCTGCGGCGCCGACGAGCCGCTGCTGCTCCTCCTCTGCGCGAGGTGCAGCGCGCTCCTGCCGGACGCCGTGGCGCGCGATCGGTTCCTCGAACGCGCCGCGGCCCTGGCGCCCTTCGAGACCTCCGCCCCGACCGGTGGCGGCGTCCGCGTCGTCGTGTGGGCTCGCCCGGGACGCCGCGCGGCGGAGGCGGCGTGAGGGGAACGCGCACCGGGGAGGGTCGCTGCCGTCGGTGTGGAGCAGGCGTGGAGGAGGCGCCCGCCGCGCTCGCGCACCACCTGTTCGTCAGGGTGGACGGCGAGGTCCGCGAGGTGGTCCTGCGGATGTGCCACCCCTGCGGCGCGGGGTTCCCGACGGTCCGCGATCGCGACGAGTACGCGCGGCTCACGTACTTCGGGTAGGCCCGGGCCTCGTCGTCAGCCGGCCGGAGCCCCATCGGCGCGGGGGAGCAGGATCTCGACCAGGGTGCCGCGCCCGACCTCGCTCTCCAGGCGGATGTGGCCCCCGCTGTGCCGGACGATGCCGTAGACCGTCGCCAGGCCGAGCCCGGACCCACCCCCCGCGGCCTTGGTGGTGAAGAAGGGCTCGAAGGCCCGCTCCCGGACCTCGGGGGTCATGCCGGTGCCCGTGTCGCGGACCGCGAGCCGCACCTCGGCGCACCGGGTCGCGGGGCCGGGCCGGCCCTCCGCCCGGCCGGCCTGGATGGTGACCCGACCCCCGTCGGGCATGGCGTCCCGCGCGTTGACGACCAGGTTCAGGAGCACCTGCTCGAGCTGGCCCCGATCGCAGAGGGCCGGCACCGGCTCGCCGTCGAGGTCGACGACGAGCTCGACCTTCTCTCCCGCCAGGCGGCGCAGGAGGTGCTCGCTCCCGCGGACCACGGCCGCCACGTCGACCGCCGCCGGGGTGACGAGCTCGCTGCGCGCGAAGGCGAGCAGCTGGCGGGTGAAGGCGCTCGCCCGCTCGGCGGCCTCGCCGATCTGCTCGGCGTCCGCGGCGGCGGGGTCGGCCCGCTCGCGCAGCTCGGCCTGGAGGGTGCTGGCGCAGCCGAGGATCACGGACAGGAGGTTGTTGAAGTCGTGGGCCACGGCGCCCGCCATCCGACCCAGGCTCTCCATGCGCTGGGCGGCGGCCAGGGCCGCCCGGGCCCGCTCTCGCTCGGCCTCCGCCGCCTCGCGGGCGGCGCGCTCGGCGCGCTCACGCTCCAGGGCGCGCCGGACGTCGGCCGCCTCCCGCTCGAGCCGCCGGAGGACGTGGACCACGGCGAAGGCCGCCGAGCCGCCGAAGAGCGCCAGGACCACTGCGCCGCGGATCCAGGACTCGGCCACCTCCGGGCTCCACATCTCCGCCTGGATGGGGGGCACGTGGCGGCCGAGCACCAGCGCCCCGTCCACCCCCGAGCCGGCGACGGAGATCGCGAGCGCCGCCAGCGCCCCCCGGCGGCCGAAGAACACCCCGGAGAGCACCACGACCACGAGGAAGATGGCCATCGAGCCGGCATTGAAGCCGGCACGCAGCTGCACCAGGAGCCCGAGCAGCCCGAGGAGGGCGAGGAACGCCGCCGCGCCGGCGCGGTACGGCAGGCGCGCGGCCACGACGCGGAGGGCGGGGAAAGCGAGCGCGTAGCCGCACAGCCAGATCCCCGTCGCATCGATCGCGCCTCGCAGCAGGATCTGGACGAGGATCACCGCGGCGATCGTCGGGAGGACGATGGCTGCCATCGTCAGGCCGGAGCGGAGGACGCCCTGGCGGAGCGGGTCGAGCTCGAGGTCGTGGACGGCGAGGGGGGAGGCCATGGCAAACGGTTTACGTCCCCAGGGCTATACCGGAGGGTCCAGCTCCTCGCCGGGACAACGACCCACCTGGAGCAGATGCTTCGGCGGGCCGAGTGATTTCGACCCGGCGGCGACTCCCGCCGTTCGATCCCCCGCGGGCTGCCCCCAAGTAGTGAACGCCGTCCCCGATCCGCTCGAGCGGCGGTGGCCCTGTGACGCCCGCCGCGGTGAGACGGGCGACGCTCCTCGACGCGCGGGAGGGACCGGGGCCGGCCCGGCGCCTCGGGCTGCTCTCCGTCGCGCGCCGTCCGGGCGACCTCCTCTGGATCAGGTACCGGGTGCGCTGGCCGACCCTGGAGCGCTACCCGCGGGGCGCGGCCGCTCGCGGCCCCAGGTGCACGGGCCCGGGGGAGAGCTCCATCTCCGCGGCGACACGCCCGGACGCGGCCGGCCCGGCGATCCGGGAGACGAGGCGCAGCCCGAGGTCGAGGCCGCTCGTCACCCCGCCCGCGGTGACCACGTCCCCGTCGTCCACCACCCGCGCCGCCTCCATCACCTCCGCCCCGGCCCGCGCGAGATCGGCCAGCGCGCTCCGGTGGGTGACCGCGGGGCGCCCTCGCAGCAGTCCGGCAGCGGCGACGAGCAGCGCCCCGGTGCAGACCGAGGCGATGCGGGCGCCTCGCGCGTGGGCGGCGGCGATGGCCCTCGGAAGGTCCC
>DATKAL010000043.1:0-4820 GCA_035498135.1 Anaeromyxobacter sp. | reverse complement strand
CTGGGCCACCATGTTGGCGAAGCTCCCCGCCTGGGCCGCGAACCACCCCAGCACCCGGGTGAGGTACGGGGAGAGCCGCGCCGCCAGCTCCTGCGGCTCGAGGGCGGCCAGCGCCTGCCACCGCTCCACCGCCCGGTGGCCGACCAGGGGCACGCCCTCGACCCAGGGAGGGGGCGGCGGAAGGCGGAGCGTCGGCAGCTCCCGGGCGAGGTCCGCGATCCGGCCGGACTGCTCCACGATGGTCTCGACCGCGAGGTAGAGCGGGACGAAGAGGACCAGGAGCAGCACCACGGTCATCACCGCCACGGCGGCGCCGCGCCGGCCACCCAGGCGGGCCTGGAGCCCGAGCAGCAGGGGCCAGGTGGAGACCGAGATCGTGGTCGCCCAGAGCAGCGCGACCAGGAAGGGCCTCAGCACCCAGAGGCTGCCGGCGATGAGCAGGCCGATGCCCAGGACGCTGAACGTGATGCGGGTGAGGTCGCGGTAGGGGGCCTGGACCGTGCTGGGGGTCATCGTCGCGCTCCTGGGACTCCGAGGATCCGCGCGCGCCGCGGCGGCCTACCCGCCGGCCCGCGCCCGGTACCGCTCCACGGCGTGCTCGAGGTCGAAGAGCATCCGCTCGCTCCCGAGAGCCTTCCCGAAGGGCGACCGCTCCACCCCCCGCCGCGCCTCGGGGTTGAGCGCCGCGAGCCAGAGCTCGCCCCCGCGGGCCCGCGCCCGCCTCTCGGCCTCGCCCAGCATCTTGAGGGCCGAGTACTCGAGGTCGAAGATCGCGCTGCAGTCGAGGACGAGCACCCTCGGCGAGGCCGCCTCCACGAGCGGCCCCACCAGGTCGAGCACGCGCTCGGTGTTGCCGAAGAAGATCCGTCCCTCCACCCGGATCATGAGCAGGCCCGGGTAGGTCTCGTCCCCGGGGTGCTCCCCGGAGCGGCGCCGGAAGACGTTCGTCTTCGGCTTGCGCGCCACCTCGTAGACCGCCGGGTTGCTGGCCTGGTAGGCGAGCGAGAGGACCGAGGTGATCACGGCGACCAGGATGCCCCGGAGGGTGCCGAGGAGGACCACCCCGGCGAAGGCGGTGAGCGCCCAGAGGAGCTCGGTGCGCCGGATCGCCTTGATGGCCCGGAACTCCTCCAGCGAGAGGAGCTCGGCGGAGTAGACCACCACGATGGCGGCGAGGACGGCCTCCGGCATGTGCGACATGGCCGGCGCCAGCAGGAGCAGGGTGGCGAGGGCGGCGAGTCCGAGGACCAGCCCGGCGAGCTGGGTGCGAGCGCCGGCCCGCAGGGCGACCAGCGTCTGGCTCGTGCCCCCGCCCGACGGCATCGCGCCGGTGAGACCGCCGAGCAGGTTGCCCACCCCGATGGCGAGGAGCTCCTGGTTCGGGGAGGGCCGCGGCTCGCCCGGGCGGGCGAAGGCGCGCTCGCTCGCGATCGACTCGGTGAAGGTCATGAGGGCGATGGCGACCGCGGCCGGCCAGAGGGCCTCGAGGAGACCGAGGTCCGGACGGACCAGCGGCGGGAGACCGGAGGGGATCGTCCCGATGGTCTTCACGCCGAGCGACGGCAGGCCGAGGAGGAGGCTGGCGACGATGGAGAGGGCGACGGCCACCAGCGCCGCCGGGAGCCGGGGCAGCCACCTCCGCAGGGCCACGATCCCCGCCACCGCGCCGATCGAGACCAGCAGGGTCGGCAACGACGTCTCCCCCGCGGACCGGACGAGGCTGGCGAGGTCCCGGAAGAAGCCGGCCTTGTGGATGTGGAAGCCGAGCAGCTTCGGGGCCTGGTCGAGCAGGATCACCGCCCCGACCCCGGCCTTGAAGCCGGCCAGGACCGGCTCGGAGATGAAGTTCGCCACGAACCCGAAGCGGAGCGCCGCGGCGGCCAGCAGGGCCAGCCCGACCAGCACCGCGAGCGTGGCGGTGGCGGTCGCGAGCCGGGCGGGATCCGCGCCGGGCACGGCCTCGGAGAGCGCCGACCCCACCAGGATGCCGATGGTGGTGGTGGTGCTGACGCTGAGGACGGGCGAGCGCCCGAGGGCGGCGTAGGCGATCGCCGGCACGAAGGCCGCGTAGAGGCCCATCTGGACCGGCAAGCCGGCGACCGTGGCGTAGGCCATCGCCTTGGGGAGCACCACCGCGGCGGCGGTCAGCCCGGCGAGCACGTCGGCCGGGAGCGCGGTGCGGTCGTACCCGCGCAGCCAGCCGAGGAGGATGGGGCTGCGCTTGCCGCCGGCCGCGACCGGGGCGCCGGGATCGTGGCCGCTGCTCACGGCCCACCCCGCGCGTCCGGCCGCTCCGCCTCCACCTCGAGCCGGTACACGAGGAGGAGGATGAAGGTCCCCGGGCGGATCATCGCTCGCAGGCTCGCACCCCATCCCGGTCGCGATCCATGGGACCTAGGTCGCGTCCGATCGGGGGCGTTCACGCCCGCCGCAGGGCGGCGCGGGGACCGGATCAGGCTCCCGGACGCTCGTGCGCCAGGGTCACCGCGTCCACGGCGAGGCGCAGGCGCGAGGCGAGCGACCGGGCCACCGCCCGGAAGAGCACGAAGCCGGCCTCGTGGTTCCCGGCCAGCTTCTCGAGGAGCCTCTGCGGCCGGAGCAGGATCAGCTCGGTCCGCTCCATCACCTCCGCCGTCATGCTCACCGGCCCTCCGTCGAGGAGGCTCATCTGCCCCAGCGACTGTCCGGTCCCGAAGGTGACCGGGGTCGGCACCCCTTCCCGGGTAGCCCGCACGGTCCCGCTGCGGATCAGGTACAGCCCCTTCGCCGGCTCGTTCTCCGACGCGATCCGGTCGCCGGGAGCGCAGGTGAGCTCCTCGGCCGCCTCCGCGACCAGCTTCAGCACGGGCTCCGGGACCTCCCGGAACATCAGGATCTGCTTCAGCTCCTTCGCGGTCACCATCTGGCTGTCCTCCGGGGCGAACCCTCGCTGGGCGGGGTGCTTAGTGGGCCGGTGGCGGCGGCGCGGCCGTCGGGGCGGGCTCGGCCGGGGGCTCCTGCCACCCGCCGCCGAGCGCGCGGTAGAGCTGTACCACGGACGTGAGCTCGTCGCGCTGGCTCTGGGCGAGGCTCAGCTCCGAGTCGAACTGCTGCCGCTGGGCGTCGAGCACCTCCAGGTAGCTCGACACCCCGCCCTCGTAGCGCGCCAGCGCCAGCTTCGTGGCCGCCGTGGTCGCCTTCACCTGCTCGGTCCGGGCCGCCCGGACGTCGCGCAGCCAGCGGGTGCCGGCGGCTGCGTCGGCCACCTCGCCGAGCGCCACCTGGACCGCCCTCTTGTAGACGGCCACCGCCTGCTCCAGCTGGGCGCGCGCCGCCTCCTCCTGCGACTTGAGCCGCCCGCCCTGGAAGATCGGGGCGAGGAGGCCGCCGCCCGCGTTCCAGACCAGCGAGTCGGCGCTGAACAGGTTGGAGGTCTGGGTGGAGTTGAGCCCGATGAGCCCGGTCAGCGAGATCACCGGGAGGCGGTTGGCGACCGCCACCCCCACCCGGCTCCCCGCCGCCATCACCCCTTGCTCGGAGGCGAGCAGATCGGGGCGGCGCGTGAGCAGCTGGGCGGGCACCCCCGCCGGCAGCGTGGGAGGGACGGGGGTGTCGACCAGGGCCGCGCCGCGGGCGATGGGGCCGGGGGGGCGCCCGAGCAGGACGCAGAGCTGGTGCTCCTTCTGCGCGATGGCGAGCTGCGTGGAGGGGATGGCGGCGGTGGTCACCGCCAGGTCGGAGCGGGCCTGGTTCACCTCGAGGTCCGAGGCGATCCCTCCCTTGGCGCGCGCCTCGAAGAGCGAGAGGGTGCCCTGCCGGAGGCCGGTGTTGGTCTGAGCGATCTGGAGCTCGAGGTCGAGCTCGCGCAGCTCGAGGTAGGCCTGCGCCACGCCGGAAACCAGCGAGAGCACCACCGCGTGGCGCGTGTCCTCGGCGGCGAGCAGGTCCGCGCTCGCCGCGGCGCTCGCGTTGCGGACGCGCCCCCAGAGGTCGAGCTCCCAGGAGAGCCCGGCCGCCAGGGCGTAGTTCCCGGTCTCCCGGCTGCCGGGGAGGTAGTTCTTCGAGTACTGCTGGCCGTAGGTGGCGTTGGCCGTCCCGTTCACCTGCGGGTAGAAGTCCGCCCGGGCGACCCCGAGGAAGGCCCGCGCCTCCTGCACCCGGGCCACGGCCAGGGCCAGGTCCTGGTTGCTCTCCAGGGCCTCCTTGATGAGCCCCTGGAGGACGGGATCCCGGAAGACCTGCCACCAGCCGAGATCGGCGATGGGCGTGGTCTCGCCCGGCGGGGCGAACCGGTGCTCCGGCGGGATGGCGACCTCCGGCCGCTGGTAGGCGGGGGCGAAGGAGCAGGCGGAGGCGGCGAGGGCCAGCAGGGCGACGAGGGCGCGGTTCACGGGTGGCCTCCTGACGCCGCCTGGCGCGGCCCGGGCGCCTCGGCGGGAGGCGCGCCGGCGCCCTCCTTCTTCCCGCCGAAGAGCCGCTCGACGATCACGAAGAGCACCGGCACCAGCACCACGCCCAGGATGGTGGCGACGAGCATGCCGGCGAAGACCGCCATCCCCATCACCTTCCGCCCCTCGGCGCCCGCGCCGGCGGCGCGCACGAGCGGGAGCACCCCGAGGATGAAGGCGAACGCGGTCATGAGGATGGGGCGGAGCCGCAGCTTGGCGGCCTCCATGGCCGCCTCCGCCACCCCGAGCCCCTCGCGCTCGTGGGCCTCCTTGGCGAACTCGACGATGAGGATGGCGTTCTTGGCGGCCAGGCCCACGAGGGTGATGAGGCCGACCTGCGCGAAGACGTTGAGCACGTAGGAACTGCTGGAGAAGCGCGCCAGCCACAGGCCC